>JAUWBH010000065.1 GCA_030605085.1 Promethearchaeota archaeon
TTACATGAATATCCTCTCTTTTTAAAATAACTTGAGATTAAACTTCGTGTTGAGCCATGATCTTCAATGATTAATATATCGTAATCTTCCTTCTCAGTTTTGTCTGTGCTCTGAATTATTTTCATTAGATTTTCGATTGAAATCGATCGATCTAATATTTCCTTAATCTTAAGTAATATCTCGAAATCTAACACATCTTTATGTTCCTTAATCAACATCTCAGACATTCCCATTATAACGCTTAAATCCTCTTTAATTTGATGCGCATAATTATTGAGCTTACCAATTTGTCCCAAGTTAAACTTAGAATCAATATATTGATCAACACTTTTTCTTATTAATTTTGATATAGTAGAAATATCTTCAGATTCATCAACATATTTCTCCCATCTGTTTTTCAAACTTTCATCCACTAATAGGTTAATTCTTTTTTTTTTTTTATCATTGCTCATGTTTAACACATTTAGGAATAATTGAATTCACTTTAATATTTTTATATGTAAATTAACTTGTTATCTATTTAAAAATATATAACCCTATGAATAAAAGTTTATCGATCAACTCTTGGAATACATAAGATTTAAATATGAAAAAGCTTTTTATGTATTCAAATGAATAAAAACTTTCTTGAATAAATAAAAATACCGAAAAGTGATATTTAAATGAGTATTTTTGAAGAGAGAATTTTATCCTCTACAAAGACACCTAAAAAAATAGTAATGATTTTAGAAAATGTCGTTAAGAAATATGGAAAACATATAGCAGTTGACAATATAAACATTGAAGTCCACGAAGGTGAAACAATTGGACTTGTCGGTCCAAATGGAGCAGGTAAAACAACTACAATTAAAATGATGGCCAAATTATTAAGACCTACTTCAGGGAGAATTTTAATTAGAAATAAAGAAGGCAAATTGCAAAGACTTAGTCGCAATACTAGAAACTTAGTCAAACGCGGTTTTTTGATCGATGTACCTTTTTTCTACAAGGATATGACAGCCTACCAACATTTAAGATATTTTGCGCTTTCCCAGAGATATCCAAAAGAAAAAATAAACGCTAGGATCGTTGAACTTTTAAAGCTTTTTAAATTAACCGATTGGAAACACAAGAAAGTTAAAACATTTAGTAAAGGAATGCGTCAGAAGCTTGGAATAATTCAAGCAATTCTGGTTGATCCTCAGATCATTATCTTAGATGAGCCTCAAACTGGCTTAGATCCAAAAGCGCGAGTTGAAATCAGGAAAATAATTCGGGATCTTCAAAGCGAAGGAAAAACTATTTTCGTAGCGTCTCACATGCTACATGAAATATCTGAAGTATGTGATAAAATTGCGCTGCTTAATCATGGTGAAATTATTGCTTTTGATACTATGGAAAATTTAGAAAAAAATCTAAAAACGAAGGAGCTTAATTGTGAATTATCTGAGCCACTCAATCCTGAAAATGTAATTTCTCTTGTAGATAAACTTACAATTAAACTTGACGCTTATTTAGATCATAACTTAGATACTGAGATTTCAGAAGTACCAATAAAATATAATTCTGAAAAACAGATTCTAAAGATTTATTTTAATAGTTCAGAAGACTCAAAGGTCGAGATCTTGAAAATCTTGATAAAAGACTTTGAAGATGAATTAAAAATTGAATCCTATGCTCAACCAAAAACATCTCAATTAGAGAGAATTTACGCTGAAATGATTGTAGACGATGAACCAATAATAAAATTTAAAAAAAAGAGGTAAATTAAAATGGAAACTTTAGAACAGATTAATGAAATAATAGTGGAAGAACCGCTTAAAAAACACATCTTTATAATTGATGGATACCCGATTCTTACTACATTTGTATTCGAATTAAAGAAACAATGGAAAAAATTTATTATTTTAATGGGGATTTCAATAATCTTCGTGTTTTTATTAAGTTATCTTCCATATTTACTGATGCTGGATTACCCATTACCTGCTACTCAAAATCAGTTTTTCCAAGGAGGTCTTGGTTTTTTTATGATGATAGTTATCTTTACTGTGTGTTTCTTTTTCGGAGGTATCATTTGTTCAGAGTTTAGCAATAAAACAGGTCATATTGTATTTCCAATCATTAACAAGTACAAGATAATAATAGGGAAATATTTAGTTGCTTTTACAATGGTTATTGGAATTGTGGGAACTTTTTATTTTACATTAGGACTCCTTGGAATTTACTATTATGGTGGACCTATAAGTATTAAATACTTCTACAGTTTCGGAATTGCCTTGCTTTATGCTCTTGCTGTAAGTAGCTTCGTTACTTTGTTTAGCTCGTTTATGAAAAATGTAAATATGACTATTGTATCAACAATTATGATTTTATTAATTGCTAATATGATAATTGATGCATTGATAGTATTAGTGTGGTATGAATTTGAACCTATTTATTCATTAAATCATATGTCAAAACTAATTTCGTATATAATGGAAGTTGATTTTCCAGAAGTTATCGAAGATAGATATGTAGATGGTGACGAAGCGCGTGGACCTGCTAGCGATTTAATATTAAGAAATTGGTTAACTCCATCAATTGAAGGAGGAATTGCAATAGCTTTGTCTTATGTGCTTATTTGCAATATTATCGCATTTATTGTATTTAGTAGAAAACAATTATGAGGAGATTTTTTAAAAAAAATAGGATTGAGGAATGATGGAAAGAAAAAGAAGATTCATAATATTGTTAGGATTTTGGTTAATAGCAATTCTTCTTATAGGAATAGTATCAACAAGCACAGCATATGAATCGAAATACGAAGTTCTAACATCTAGAGGTACTACTTATTTAGAACAAACAAAATACGACGATGATGCTTGGGAAGATATAATAAGCGACACTAACGAACCTGACGATTGGTTTGAAGGAGATGCTGACGAAACTGGAGCAAAAAGCAAATATACGATAAGAAGCATATTAGATACTGAATGGGAAACCTCCGACATTTTTATGTTAGTATTCGAAATAGAGGATGCAATTCCTAATGATGTGTCTGAAAAAGAAATGGTCGCTTTAATGACATTTTTTGACGAAGACACAATAAACGAGATGTATCCAAACGAATACGAAATTTGGACCGCATTATGTTCAGAATGGGATTTTACAGTTGAGAATTTCGATGAAGAAGCTGACGATGAAAATGAACAACGCTTAATATTCAAGGATGCAGAAGATCTTAAGGATATGCTAAACGATTACAACGATTGGGTTAGTGAAATTAATACTACAGCGTTGATGATATTTGGTACTAATCCTTTCCCTATTTTTAGCGGAGATGATTTTCTATGGAATTTAGTAATAAACGGTTATCCAATTGCTAGTCCATTTAACGAATACTTGGCCGATATTGTTAACGAGCTTGATTGCGAAAATGCAGAAGTAAAAGGAAGTACATTAATTATAGAAAAGGAAGGTGAAGACGAGTATATCGTGGAAGTTTCTTACGACGATCAAGGAATTCAATCGTCTTTTATTGTAAAAGATGAGGACGATAATATTATTTTCGAAATAATTAGTGATAACACTATAACAGTAGTTTCACTTGCAATCGGATTTGTTTTAATAATAGCAATAGTTAGCATTGTAACTATCATAGTTAGAAAAAAAAGAAAATCTAAAATTGATTAAATTAAACCCTTTTATTTTATTTATTTTTAATATATTTTATTAATTTCTTATAATTTTTAATAAATAATTTTACTGACTATTATGATTAGAAGGAGAATGAGAAATGGAAAATTGATTCTTCTTAATACTTATGAAATATTCTTTATTTCAGACTATTTTCTCTAGCTATTTCTTCTAATGAAATAGAAAAATTGTTTTTTTCAGTTTTTCATAGAAAATATCAAATAAGGTAAAATTGTATTCTGATAAAGTTCTCGAGTAATCTTTAACTATTATTTATTTATTATTATAAAAATAAAACACTAACCTCAGATTTATAGTCAAAATACACGATATAAGATTCCTTTTTTGTTTAGCTTAATTTTAAATAATTCGATTTTTTTAAAATATTCACAAAGATTTATTTAAAAACAATTAATTTTGATAACCAATGAATTTTAAAAAATATATGTATGTATCAATCGGAATTTTGTTTTGTGTTTTTTATTGGGTTATTGAATCTCTAATACATAGTTTTATTATTGATGATTATAATTTCATTGAGAACATATTTACACCATCCATTCACAAAATCATGATAGGCATAATAGTTACATCTTTACTTATAATATTAAGCTTTAATTTTCAATTAACGTTAAATAAAATAAAAGAATCAAAAAGAAAATTAAAAGAGTCTGAAAAGAAATATCGCGAAGCTTACAATCGTGCGGAATTTTATAAAGATATAGTTATCCACGATGTTAGTAATGTTCTTCAAAATGTGCACTCATCAGTAGAACTCATTTTAAGTCCCCATAATAAACCCGAAGATTCAATGAATTTTGATAATTTAATAAGAATTATACAAAATTCAGCTGAAAGAGGGACAAAACTAATCTCCAACGTTCGAAAGTTATCCAAACTTGAAGATGCTGAAATTTCTCTTCAAACAACAGATATTTCTCACTTTTTAAAGGATTCGATTACATTTTTACGTAAAAGTTTTAAAGATAGAGAAATTGTAGTACAATTTGATGCTCCCGAGAAGAAGTTTCTTGTCAGAGCAAACGAATTATTATTAGATGTATTTGAGAACATATTAATTAACGCCGCAAAATATAACAATAATTCAATTATTCATATTATCGTTGAAATTTTCAAAGAGAAACAAGGAGATATAAATTTTGTTAGATTGGAATTTAAAGATAACGGGATTGGCGTTCATGACAAAATTAAAAAAGCGATATTTCAGAAAGGATTTCAAAAAGATAAAGAAGTTAAAGGAATGGGTATAGGTTTGTCTTTAGTGAAAAAAATAATGAATAGCTATAATGGAAAAATTTGGATCGAAGATAAAGTAAAAGGAGAATATACTAAAGGAAGTAATTTTATCTTATTAATTACAGAAGCATTATAAGAATTTATTGTTGATACAGAAAAAATATTAAAAAATTTTTAATAAAAATAATTTTACTGATTATTATGATTAGAAGGAGAATGAGAAAGGGAAAATTGATTCTTCTTAATACTTATGAAATATTCTTTATTTCAGACTACTTTCTCTAGCTATTTCTTCTAATGAAATAGAAAAATTGTTTTTTTTCAGTTTTTCATAGAATTCATTGGCTGTTCTAAAAGCAGATTTAGTGTTATCGCTAATTTCATCATTTTCCAAGATTTCTTTCAATCTCTTTATATCATCTTCAGTTTCAATTAGTTCTTGATCTAAGTGAAAAAATAAATTTTCATTAAATTTTCTCTTTTCTTTATCTAATTTCTTTTTCCCGTTTATTGTAGTCATCGTTATTCTTATACCATTTTTCACTTAAAATTATATCTAAAATTGTATTCTGATAAAGTACTCGAGTAATTTTATTTAAAAACAATTAATTTAGATATTTTTATCGTAATTCTTAATTTTAATTGTTATTGCATTTTATGACATTAAGAGGTGATTTTTTTGTGTCGCAACTAGATGTGAGAGTTGTTGTAAATCTATAATATCATCGAAAACAATCTATATTGAAAAAATTAATGTAAAATTATTTTAGTCAAAATTATCTATTTAAACATATGACAAGTGTGGAAATAAAAACAGATTTTTTAGAGAAATTACGTAAAAAATTTAAATCTCAACTTGGAGAAAATCTCTCCGATCAAGAGATTTTAGAAAAATGTTTAGAATTTTCAAATAAACACATAGATGAGCTTCTACTAGAATTATTAAATTCAGATTTAATAATCAAGAAGAAAAATTCTTTATACGATTTAATGACCGGAATATTAGAAGAAGAATATAATCTAATTAAATCTTCAGGAAAATCTATCAAGGATGTAATCCGTATTTAACGTTAAATGTGTTTGATTTCCATCCTTAAAAATAATAATTGCTTCAACCAATTTTATAACACTTCCTAAAGATTTTTATCTTATTGTGCTTAAAAACATTTCGCGCCTTACAAAAAGTTTTGAAATTTACTTTCTCACTCTAACTTTGCGGAATAGATCGCAAGAAAACTAAAAACCAGAAAACCAATTGCCCCCAAAGTGATATAAACATCAAAATGTATTATATCAACAACACTATAAAAAGATGTATTAAAAAAAAATGAATGCTGAGAAATCTGTCCTTACAATATCTCCTATGTCGCCTGATGAAATTGCCTTTCTTAAGCGTAAAAATATTTATGATGATACAGATTTGAGATATCGCTGGGATTGGGTAACAAAATATCCTCTCTTAGCAGTTGCCTTTTTTAGAGATGTTATTTATCCTCGGTTAGGTGCAAATTTGAGTATTAAAACAGTTAGAGATCCTACATATAAAGGAGGTTTGGGTTACAGCGCATATTTAAAACAAGTAAAGAAAATAGGTATGAATTTTACGGATTTAGTTGAAAAAGCGGGATTTAAAAAAGATTATTTAAAATTTGTTAAAGCAATAATTGATTTCATAGAAAAAAAGAAGAAAAATAATATCGATAGACTTAAGATACTTAAAATGATACTTACTGAGAAAGAGTTTAATAATCTTTTTAGACAAGCACAATTAAAGGATGGAAAGAGGAATCGAATTTCAGCTCGAAATTGCTTGTTAGTAATTAGCCTCGCACTTCTTAAATGTCCAGATTACGATTGTATTTATAAACATCTTAAAAATAAAATGACTCCTTCTTTTATTTGGAAGATTGTCTATGATTTCATTCCTATCCTTGGACGAATTAATCCAAACATTAATATTGATAATTGGTTGCCACCAAAAATGTTAGCATTGACATATAATGATTGTATTACATTGTCGAATGAGAGAGATGATATTGAGTTTGATATGAGCGAAGATGAATTTAATACAGCAATGGATGAAAGAGGACAGACTAGTCCTATTGATGTTAAGTTGAGATGGATTTGCAAAGATAATAAACATGAGTGGAATGTTTCTTATCACCAACTAATGTGGGCAAATTCTGGCTGTCCATATTGCTATGGGAATGCACCAATCTCATTTGAAGATTGTGTTGAGTTAGGTGTTGAGAAAGGTTATAAGTTTGATATGAGCGAAGATGAATTTAATAAAGCAATGGATAACAGAGGGACAAATAGACCTAGCGAAGTAAAATTATATTGGATTTGTCGTCGGGCGGAAAAGAATCATCACTTTCCATCTCACTACAAGAATATAAATCAAGATCATGGTTGCCCTTTTTGTGCTGATAGAGCACAGGCTATTGGTAGATTAATCCATCCTATTTTGGAATATTACAGCATAGTTTTATTTCGTTTAAGAAATTGCACAGCCAAACATGAATTTATTGTTTCTTCAACTAGGCAGTTTAAAAGTGATTTACTAATTGTTAGGAATAATATTTTTATAGATAGTATAGAAACTCAGCAAAATATTATGATATTTTCATTTATGATTGATGAGATAACAGTTGATTTTACTCTTTCTATTAAACCAGAAGTTTTTTTAAACAAATGCTATAAAGAATATCAAAATAAAAAAAGGTTTTTAATAATTGTGTCAATATTAAAGAATAATCATGATCTTGGTGATTTAAACAAAATAATACAAGATACTAGTGATATCGATTTTAGAGAAAATATAAAAGTTATCACTTTCATGCAATTTTTAGAGTTTATGGGATTAAAAAAAGGGAAATCTTTGTCTAAAGATGAAACAAAGATTCTCACTGATTTTATTAAGCATGTAGATTTAGCTAATGAGGCATTAATTTCAGACGAAAGACTTAATGAACTTATTGAATTAGAGAAAAATTATCGAGAGTTATTACAAGATTTTAATTAGATACAAAAAATATTTAGCTTATCGATTTTTAATTATTTTAATATACTAAAGAAATTTGGTATTAATTTGATAAATATCAAATAAGGTGTCTAAAATTGTATTCTGATAAAGTACTCGAACATTTTAAGAATCCAAGGAATATGGGAGAAATGAAAGATGCTAATGCTGTTGGTGAAGTTGGTAATCCTGTTTGTGGAGATCTTATGTATATTTATATCAAAGTTAAAGAACAGGATGGAAAGGAAATAATTGATGACATATCCTTTCAAACTTTTGGATGCGGCGCTGCTATAGCTACTTCAAGCATGGTAACCGAATTAGCAAAAGGTAAAACCTTAGATGAAGCTTTGGAAATAACGAGAAGTGATGTGGCAGAGGCTCTTGATGGCCTTCCTCCGATTAAAATGCATTGTAGCAATTTAGCTGCCGATGGCTTACAAGACGCTATTAAAAAATATCGTGAAAAGCAAAAGGCGAGTTAATTCTAATTAATATATTGAAATTTTTAATTAATTTAATTGTATTAAGTTCTATTTTTTTGAACATTAAGTTTTAAATCGTTAAAACCTATTTTAAAATTGTTAACGAACATTTTTTTAAGAGGTGTTTAAAAATTTATACAGAGAAAGTACTTGATCACTTCAAGAATCCCAGAAATTTAGGAGAAATGAAGGATGCTGACGCAGTAGGGAAAGCGGGAAGCCCTGAATGTGGTGATTACATGTTTGTTTACATTAAAGTGAAGGAAGAAAGCGGTCAGGAAATAATAGACAAAATATCTTTCGAAACCTTCGGTTGTGCCGCAGCCATAGCTTCATCTAGTATGCTAACAGAGATGGCAAGGGGAAAGCCTTTAGAAGAAGCAGAAAAGATTACAAAAAAGGAAATCGTTGAGGCTTTAGATGGATTACCTGAACCAAAAATTCATTGTAGTGTTATGGCTGCGGATGGATTAAAAGAAGCGATTAGAGTTTATCGTGAGAAAAAAAACAAGTAGTATAAAAAAGCATAGAGTATTATGGTTCTTTATCAAAGTTTGAATTTTTTAGGAAGATAACTATTTTTAAAAAAAAGGAAAGAACACCTATGGAAAAAGAAACGAGTGAAACTACTTTTAAAGATAATATATTTCAATATCGTTCTGTAGAGAAAAAAAAACTCGTACTATCGTTAACTATTACATTAATCGTTATGATTGTAG
Source organism: Promethearchaeota archaeon (assembly GCA_030605085.1). The sequence continues at coordinate 9,138 of JAUWBH010000065.1, forward strand.
AAATAATTGGAGGATTCTTAACCAATAGCATTGCATTAATGAGCGATGCTGGACATATGTTCACGCACGCATTTGCTATTGGAATAAGTTTATTCGCTATTAATTTAGCGAGAAAACCGCCCTGTCATCATAAAACTTACGGATTATATCGAGCAGAAGTGTTAGCCGCTTTTATAAATGGCTTGTTTCTTATTCCGATTGTAGCTTTAATAATGTACGAGTCGATTTTAAGAATATTATATCCTCAAGAAATCAATAGCTTTTACATGTTAACAATTGCTATTATTGGACTGGCGGTTAATTTAACAAGTATTTTCATCCTTCATGGAAGCCATAAAAAGGATTTGAATGTTAGAGGGGTATTCTATCACATGATTGCGGATGCTGCATCTTCGGTAGGTATTGTAATAGCTTCGATTATAATATTTACAACTGGTTTGACGATTATTGACCCAATTGTAAGTATATGTATTGCTATAATCATACTTTATTGGGCGTGGGGGATATTAAAGAAATCTACAAGAATTCTTTTACAAATGACGCCAAAAGGATTGAATATAGATATTATCAAGGGTGATTTAAAAAGCAATTTTCACGAGATTTTAGATATATTTAATATTCATCTATGGACAATTATTCCAGAAATGCTCGTGTTTTCGGCTTATGTAATATTAAAAGATAGTATTAAGACAAATAATAATCAAAAAAACATTATTTCAAAAGTTAATAATTATCTATTCCAGGAATACAAAATAATTGAATCAACGATTCAAATTACCGATAAAAATGGAATTGAGATATGTAATATAAAATGACTTTTTTTAAGATATTTAATGCTGACTTTCGTGAAGAGAATTTTTATACGCCTTCGCGCAATGCCCACAGCAAAATATCAATTCCTTACCATGTATAGTTTCAATATGAAAGCCATTATAAAGCTTGACCCCACAACTCGCGCAAGCTTTTAATTTTGATTTGACTGCAATTTCTATTAAATCCAATTGTATATTTTTCTATTAAAAACATTTATATTCTGATCTAAATTTTTATTTTTAACAATTTAAGTAATCTAATTTAAAAATGCCATTTATAGGACACTTATTCTACGGATTTTGTATTTTGATCCCGATTTTGTATTTTACAAAGAAGGACAAATCTTTTAATTATAAAGTCGCTTTTATTTTTTTCGCAAATAATTTATTTGGACCTGATCTTGTAGCTATGTTCGCAATCTGGGAGTTACATAGTTTAATAGGATTTACCATCCTTGCAATCCCTTTATCGTTATTTTATTCGTACTTCTCAAGATTTTCATTAATAAAATCTGAAAAAAAATTCTTCCCACTAAAATTAGAGGATGATAGAATGAGAGAAGTAAATTGGAAGAATGCATATTGTCTTACTGTAGCTGGAGGATTTTCTCATCTTCTTATTGATCATTTGTTTTATACTCCATTATATATGGAACTTTGGCCTGGAATTGAAATCTCTCAAGTGGCACTGATAACGTGGTTTGGAACGGATGTTATGACTATCAATCCATTATATGTCATAGGAAATGTAATCTTTGTATCTATAATACTACTCTCATTATACTGTTTTAGAAAAGGGTATAAGTCGACATCTCAATTGTTTTTAATAACAATAGGACTAACAATTGGTCTTGTTTTGGTATCACAAGCAATGGTAGGGTCTACAAAAGAATTCGGTGTAATTGTGTTTTGTGCTGTTTATTTCTTGTTACCTCTCTTCTTACTTATGTATGCGGCTCGTGATGTACAGGATAATCCAAATGAACCTTCAGGTGAACCAAAAAGAAACAAGAGAGCACAATTGAATATTGTTATAATTGTTTCGATTTTTGTTGCATTGATTCTTATTTTCTATTCATACTATGTTATAACATCGGCAAAGAGTCTTGCTCCACAATTCGGAGATTACTATGTAGGTGATCTTGATGAGTTGGCAAATTCGCTTGTGATTATTGGATATATTACTCTCATTATATCTGTCACATTTCTCTTCGGTTTAATAGGTCTTTTCTTTAAAAGTAATATTTGCCGATACATTGTAATTGCCATGAGTTGTTATTTCTTCATTCTTGCATTTCCTTTTGCTATTGCTCTATTCTTATGTGAGAAAGATGTAAAAGCACTATTTCGTAAAGAATCAGTATAATAATTTTTTTTAATTCTTTTTTTTTATAATTCGATATAGTTAAAGTCTTAGAAGAGGAATACGAAGACGCGCAGAAAAACAATAACGATCGAAACAGTAACAGTAATTTACGAATAATCCTCAAGGGATCATTACTGGGAGTTGTTACATAGATTAAGGCAGTCAATTTGCTAGAGAACTTTTAACTTTTGAATCAACACTCTAAGAACAGACGACTTATTTGCTCCTCATCATTATTCAAATAATTTCAAATTATTCGATCTATAATTTATTAATTGAGTAAGGTTAAGCCTTAGAATTTTAAGCCGATATTCTCAGTAATTAATAAATTATAAAATGTAAATTGATATTTCTTGAAAATTACTTATCTTTTGACATACATTATTAAAATTTTAAATAATAAAAAAATAAAAAATGGTGATAAAATGATTTTTGACGGTATGCACGAAGAAGGCTATCATATGATGGATTGGTGGAGTGCTTTTTTTGGTCCATGGTCGTGGATTTTCATGGTGTTATGGTGGGTAATTTATTTTTCGATTAGTATAACAATTGCTTACTATGTCCATAAAGATGCCATCAGGAGAGGTATTGCTAATTCTGAAGTATGGTTATTAATAGCTTTGATCTTCAATGTAATAGGGTTATTACTTTATTTTTTAGTTAGGGGAAATTACAGCGATAGCGCACATAATACAAAGGCTATGGAATGATCTCTAAAATAAAGGTGAATTATAATTTTTTTATTTTTTTATTTATTGGAACAACAAATTTATTTACAAATTATAAACAAAAATTAAATAAATTAGATTGAGATTTTGTAAAATATAAATAAGCCGGTGATATTAAAAAAAATGGAAGAACAATCGAAGGAGAAAGTTAAAATAAAACTAGGTGGAATGACATGTGCTAACTGTGCTTATAAGATTGAAACTAAATTGAAAGGTTTAGAAGGAGTTTCAAGCTCAGTTGTAAATTTCTCAAACGAAGAAGCTACTGTTGAATACAATCCGAAAACGACAAATTATTACGATTTTAATAAAGCAATTCGGGATTTAGGATATAAATCTTCATTAGCCAAGATTGATATTAAAATTGTTGACACACTAACACAAGATAATTTTAATAACTTAGTGGAGAAGGTTAAAGACATAGAAGGTATTTACGATGTTAGAGGAAACTATAACGCGAGCAAGCTATTCATTGAATTTAATGAATTGCAAATTTACGAAAACATTGTTTATACTAAGATTAAAAAATTAGGTTATAAAATAGAGAAATCTGCTGGCTCCATGGATAAAGAAATTGAAGCTCATAAAAAAGAAATGAAATATCGAAAGCGAATTTTGATAATTTCGCTAATATTTTCGCTTATTATTACACCAATTAGTTGGTTTGTAGCAGAATCATTCGACCAAAATCTGTTCCTTTTCTTTTTAGCTTTAGGAAATTATATCATTGCAGGATCGCTTTTTTTAAAAGGTGCGTATAAATCGTTAAAAAACAAGTCTACCAACATGGATGTCTTAGTTGCTTTAGGAACTACGACCGCACTTGTATATTCGATATTAACGACTTTCTTTATATCTGGAAGAACTTTTTACGAAGCTATGAGCTTGATCCTTACTTTTCTATTGATTGGAAAATATCTTGAACACAAAACTAAAGGTCAAACTTCCGAAGCTATCAAAAAATTAATTGGATTACAACCAAAGACCGCAACAGTTTTAAAAGATGGCAAGGAAATAGAAATCCCTGTTGAGGAAATCGAAGTAGGGGATGTGTTAGTGGTAAGACCAGGTGAAAAAATACCTGTTGACGGGAAAATAGTTCAAGGTAAATCCAAAGTAGATGAGTCAATGATTACTGGTGAGAGTAAATATGTTAAAAAAGAAGTAGATAGCGAAGTTATTGGAGCTACAGTGAACCAGACGGGTTTAATTCATATGAAAACCGAGAAAGTGGGGAGAGATACATTATTATCTCAAATCATTGATTTTGTAAAACAAGCTCAGAGTAGGAAAGCTGCAAAACAGCAATTAGCCGATAAAGTTAGCAATTACTTCGTACCAATAGTTATCTTAATTGCTATTCTTGCGTTTATATATTGGTATTTTGTTGGATACCTTGTTTACCCTGAACTTCAAGCCGCAAGACTTGAAATCTCTTTATTGGTATTCACATCCGTAGTGGTGATTGCTTGTCCTTGCGCTTTAGGGTTGGCCATTCCTACAGCAGTAATGGTTGGGACTGGTAAAGGTGCTGAAAATGGTCTACTAATAAAAGGTGGTGATTCTTTAGAATCTATAAATAATGTTAATACTATTGTTTTTGATAAAACTGGTACTCTAACAGTAGGTAAACCAAAAGTTTCTGCTATTTTTACCGAAAAAGATTTAAATGGACAAGGTTATGATGCTAAAGAACTATTTTATTATGCTGGTAGTGCTGAGATGGGTTCTGAACATCCTCTTGGGCAGGCAATAATCGAAGAAGCAAATCAGAAAGGTCTTTCGCTTGATAGTCCAACCGATTTTGACGCAATACCCGGAAAAGGAATTAAAACTGAAATCAAAGGAAAGAATGTTTTAATTGGAAACGAAAAATTGATGGCTGATAATAATATTAATATTAAAGATTATAGTAAGAAATTTAGCGAGTTTCAACAGCAAGGAAAGACCACAATTTTAATAGGGATAGATAATAAAGTGAGAGGAATTATAGGAATTTCTGATAAAATCAAAGATCAAGCACCCTACGCTTTAGATCAATTGAGCAAAATGGGTTTGGATATCTACATGCTCACTGGTGATAATAAACAAACTGCGTTAAGTATAGGAAAAGAATTAAAAATCGACGAAGAACATATTTTAGCAGAGGTCTTACCAAACGAAAAAGCCCTTACTATTAAAAACCTTCAAGAATCTGACGATGAAAAAATTGTTGCGATGGTTGGTGATGGAATAAACGACGCACCAGCATTAGCTCAAGCTGATGTAGGTATTGCAGTAGGTTCAGGTACGGATGTTGCTATTGAAACCGCAGATATAGTGCTGATGAGAGGAGATTTAAGAAATGTTGTTTCTGCGATTAAACTATCTAAAAAGACCTATAAAAAAATGATAACAAATTTGTTTTGGGCATTTATTTATAATTTAATCGGAATTCCATTGGCAGCGGGGTTATTATATAGTTTAACAGGATATTTTTTACCTCCTTATTTAGCCGCTGTATTTATGGCCTCAAGTTCAGTGTCAGTAGTAGCTAACGCATTGTTTTTGAAGCGATTCGAGCCCAAAACTGAACAACAACTTGAAGAAGAAAAGTTATTAGGCGAAGAGAGAGTAATAGATCCTATATGTGGTATGAATATAATCCCAAGCCAATCTATTGAATATAAATATAAAGGAGAAAAATTCTATTTCTGCAATCCCTCATGTGAAGCGGAATTCAAACGGGATCCTGAAAAATACAAAACATTTGAAAGTATTGATCCTAAATTAATGCATAAACAAATAGAAAAAAAAGAGCTTGTAACTGATCCCGTATGCGGAATGAAAGGGAAACCAGAAGATTGGATTGAATACGAACATAAAGGAAATAAATATTATTTCTGCAATCAATCGTGCGTAGAAGAATTTAAAAAAAATCCCGAAAAATATATTGATATTGACAAAGAAATGGAAATTAAAGAAATTGATAAAACAAAAAACGAGGTTAAAAAAAGAATGGGAAAATTAAAGTGTGCGGAATGTGGAGCCGAGCAAGAATTACCTCAGCACTGTGGACAGCCGATGCATAAGGAAAGCGACCAACTAGTTTGTTGGATGGGGGCATCTTGCGGAGCTCAACCAATTCCAGAACACCACGGTAAACCTATGGAAGTAATTGAGTAATTAATTTTTTTTTTTTCTAATTTTTTTTAAATTTTATAATTGAACACGATTAAATGATTAAAAGTAGCTAATAAATGTAAAGCTATTCATCAAAAAAAGCTTAATCGACTTATTTTTCTGCTTTTGTTTCAATTGACTTTTTATGAGCCCATTCCATGAGAGGTATCATGGCATCTCTAACTTCCCTCCCGTCTTGCGTTAATGTGTATTCAACCCTTGGCGGAATCTCTGCGAAACTTTCTCTTTTTATAAGCTCTGCTTTTTCTAATTCTTTTAATCTCATTGATAAGGTTCTTGGACTAATTCTAATTAAATTTTTCATAAGTTCATTAAATCTAATTCTTTGATGATTACTAATTGTACCAATAATTAGCAATGCCCATTTTTTACTTATGACCTCAATGATTCCTTCAACCGGGCAAAAACATATTCCGTTCTCCCCTTTATTTATACATTTTGATTCAGTATTTGTTTTGATAGTAAATCACATTATTTTTACTTACTATGGTATTATACACTTGCTAATTTAAATACTTTACAATTTATACTTAATATATAATATATAGTTATTTAAATAAAAATTTATTGATTGTAATTAATATAAAGAAAACAAAATTTCGGAGGAAATAAAAAAATGTGTAATGAACTTAAACAAGTAAAAGATGTGGAACCTGTTAAGGAAGATAATGCTTGTTTTTGCGGTTGTGTAAGCTCAAGTGAAAGCGATTATAAAAAGGAAACAACACCAAATAAAAAATGTTGTGAGTAAAAACGAGTATTATGTGCTAAGATGATAGTTTTAAAACATGTTGAATTTGAGATAAAAGATAATTCTGAACTAGATGGATTATTAAATCACCTTCATTTGACGACATCTAAGATTGAAGGTATTGAGTTTAAACAAATATACTTCAACAACGGAAAAAAAGAATTTGTTCTATTTTTAGATTGTAAAAATGAAGATAAATATCATAAATGGCGAACAATATGTCCACCTCCCCCAGGTGCTAAGGACTGGCACGAAACCTATTTGACAAGAGAGGAGTATTTAAAATAAATAATATTAAAATTTTTTTTTATTTCAATGTCTCTTCTAATAGATATATTAATCGCTAATCCTTCGGGCAAAAGAACACGAGATAACAGACTTTTTGTATTCCATGTATTCCATCCAGAGACTAAATTCTTACGAAATTCCAAGTATTTATTGCTGTATTTCATAAAAAATCAAATTTTATGCTTAAATTGAGAAACCAAATTTATATTATTTATTCATGAATAGTATATTAATAATTAATAACTTAATCTAAATCTAATTATATTAGATAATTTAAGGTGGTTAAAATATCCAGAGAATTAATTAATGAGATTTGAAGTAATCTTGGATAAAATCAAGATTTATAATTTATAATTGAACACGATTAAAAGATTAATTTTTACAATCTAATATTAAATAAAATGAATAAAATGAAGAGAGAAATAATTTATTGATAAATTTTTTTTAATCTATTGGAAATTAAATGGAGGTTAAAAAAAAGTGAGTAAAATGGTATGTTGTAGATGTGGAAATAAAATTGAAACAATTCCCGTGCATTGTGGTCAAGATATGATCTTTAACGACAACACTCTCCAATGGGAATGCTGGATGGGCCCAAATTGCGGATACGTGAAATTAGATGAAATAATGTGCGAGAAATGCGCAGAGTCTGAATGTTAAATAAAGTTCCTACATTAACTATATTTGCTTTTTATACTCTAAAAAATAAATCTATCTAATTTTTTCATAATTTTCTGTGCGCTTCATTGAAATTGACGTTAATTTTAATATTTCATTAGGGAAAACCTTTATAGCAGTTAGTATTATTATTCTTTAATGAATTTATAAAACTCAGGATTTTATTATGAGGTATTATAGTGACATTTTAAAATTAGTTGGTGGGACTCCTCTAATTCGAATTAATAAAATTAATCCCAATAAAAATGTTCTTATGCTCGCTAAGTTAGAAAAATTCAATCCAGCTGGTTCAGTAAAAGATAGAATTACGATAACCATGATCGAAGAAGCGGAAAAAGAAGGTATCTTAACTAAAGATAAAATTATTATCGAACCGAGTTCAGGAAACACAGGTATTGGATTAGCCTTAGTTTGTGCGGTTAAAGGATATTCATTGGATATTGTAATGCCTGAGACAATGTCAATCGAGCGTCGCAAAATTATGACGGCTTATGGTACGAAAATCACCTTAACACCGGGAGATAAAGGAATGAATGGTGCTGAAGATTATGTAAAAAAAATCGTCGCCGAAAATCCTGACAAATATTTTCATCCCGATCAATTTGCCAACGAGAATAATCCCCTTGCTCACTATAGATATACAGCTGAAGAAATAATAAGTGATACTGATGGAGAACTGGATGTGTTTATTGCAGGTTTAGGGACTTCTGGAACTCTTATGGGAGTTTCTAAGAGGTTAAAGGAACATAATCCAAATATTAAAATTATTGGAGTTGAGCCAGTACCAGGTGCCGGCATTCAAGGATTAAAATCCTTAAAAAAGTCCTATGTTCCTGAAATATACGACGAGTCTAGAATTGACGAAAAATTGTATGTAAAATTAGAGGATGCCGAACACGCTTCTCGAATGTTGTCGCTCCAAGAAGGAATTTTTTGCGGAATTAGTTCCGGAGCGGCGATGCATATTGCCATAAAAACTGCTAAAAAGATGGAAACCGGCACGATAGTTGTATTACTTCCTGATGGTGGAGAAAAATATATTTCTCATCCAATTTTCGCGCCAGAAAAATGCTTGCAATGTGTAAAGAAATGTTCCATTAAAACCCTCTGGACAGATGAATATATTCGGGATATTAGCCAATGGTGGGAGAGCAAAGAGTCCGATTAAAGGAGTTTAATTCTCCCTTTTTAATTTTTTAAAAATTTATTTTGTTAGCGTTATCGTAAGTTTTAAAAATTCTTTATGATAACATTTAAATATGTACTTATTGAGGAAATAATGATGATTACCGAAAAAAATATCGATAAGGAAACTTTAATAAAATTGATAAAAAAAGCAATCAAACTGCTATGCGAAAATAGTTATAGCCAAGTAGTAATTTTATCATCTTATAAAATTTCCTCCGTCTTAAAAGAAAATTTTGGAATAAATATCAGAGTTGACAAATTAGGTAGAATTTTATCTACAATTGCAAAACGAAATCAAGGTAAACTAAAGCGTCTGAGTACAAATATCCCTAAGTACAGACTCCGTATTTCTAATTTTTCAAGTCTAAATTTCCATTAAAAGAGTTATCATCAATATTCTCACTACCATTCAAAACTCTTTTCTTCTCTTTTATAATATATTCTATAAGGTGTGAATATTTTTTAATAAACTCTTTTTCAGAAATCGGATATCTTGCTCTGGTCAAATTTACGACTTCTATAGTAGTCTTTTGAACAAAATCTTTAAAATATAGCTCGATAATTTTACAAAAATAAGACATAACAACGATTAAAAAAAGCCTGAACTATCTTTTTTTTGAAAAGTTTTAGCAAACTATATCATAGGTGAAGGATCGTTTACTATTTGATTTAATTACTAAGTTTGAGAACTCTCTGGAAAATAGATATTTATTATAAGACATTTTAAAATATTATATTTCCCCTTTTTTTTTCATTTCTTATAAAGCTGGACACTAAAAATTAATGTTATATTTTTCTTTAAAGAATTTCCGAATGTTCTCTCGCAGTTCAACGATTTTTTCGTCATTTCGATCGAAATTTGATTCAACAACTATGTTTGGGAATTCCTTGTAAAATGTTTTAATAATATCTATAAAATTAATTGTTTTCTTAATATCTAAAGTTTCTTAAAAAGAAGTCAAATTTTTCAAAAACTCAACAATTTTATCGGACAGTCGATATTCCCATTCGGCACCACCAAGGTCTCCCGTTCTTTTACTTCTTTCAATATAGTTATTTCTTATTAAATTCTAATTTAAATAAATAACCAAATATTTTATTTTCTAATTCTTCAAATTTAGTATCTTGCTTAAAAATACAAGGACCGATAAAATATCGAGAAATATTTATTTTATCAATATTTTTTGCTTCTGGAAATCTATTAACTTTAAGATCTATAAATCCACTAACTTTAACATCTTCAGTTTCGAGTAGAAATTCTTTAAAATTAAATTCGATTTCTTTTTGTTCACTTGGATATATCAAATTCTTAATTTGAAGATATTTATTAAAATTTTTCAAAATTTTAATTCCAAAATAAGTTCGAGGGTCCCAATTACTTTTTTTCTTTTCATTACGACCGCAAAGTATCAACATTATAAAGTATAATTCTGTATTATTATCTTGGTGTGTATTTTTTCCTGTATAATAATATAATCTAAGGAAATCCTTAATCATATCACTCACATTTCCAACCGTTTTAGTATTACCTGTAGGCGTAAGAAATTTTAACTCAATCCAAATAGGTTTTTTAATTAATTCATAAATTATTTGGTTTTTGTCAGTGTCTTCATCTATAGAAGTTGACAATTCCTCAAAAAATAAGTCGCAATTTTTATCGGCCTCATCTTTAGGTGTTTCTGGATATACTTTTTCTATATCTATATTTGTCCAATTTTTATCTTTATTCTTAAAATCTAATATTCTCCTATAGAGAGAAACTTGCAAGAATTTTTCATATAGTTTTGATTTTCCCTCTTGTACTAAAGATTTCTCTATTAAAATTTTTGATATATCTAATATCGTCTCCAAAAGAAATTCAGAAAGAATTTTTTCAGTTTTTATAACCATATTATAAATTTATCTATTTTCTATTTAAACTAAAACTAAAAACTCTGTATTACTTGGGATTCTTAGTGGAAGAAATTCCATTTATCAAAAAAAGAGAATAAGGTGCACTGGTATAATGTTGATATTGCACTTTTTTAAATTTTTCTTTAAATAGGTTAATTCTTAATCTTTAGTAAAAAAGGTTTAAATGAATTTTGAGTAGCTAACAGGGATGATTGCCTAAATTTATAAATGAGATATTTAGGTCTTATTAAAGATTGAATTACATTATTTAATATACGGAAATGGTTTAACAATTAGTAAAATATCACAAAAACGGTCCCCATCTAATAATGTACTATCACGTCTATAACGTCTTGAAAAAATACCATTTTTTGTCATATCTATTCCAATTAATATTCCGAGATGATAATCTCCTAATACTAAATCTTCGACAATTTGCTTCTTTATTTTATTAAAAGAAGTTTTCGAACAGAGTTTCTCGACCTTTATTGCTATTTTTGAAGCTACTGTTAAATTGACATGGCGTCCTTCAAATAATTCTTCATGCAATTGAATTTTGCCGTTCACTCTTGTTGAAAAGTGAAAGGATACGAATTTATAAATTTCTTTATTTAATAATTTCTCATCATTATATATTTCTTCGGGAATACTCTCATAATCCCAATGATAATTAAGATATCCAGTGATACTGCGCCAGATTGGTAACAAATTTTCTCTTTCCAATTCTTTAATAGACTTAACACGCGCAATTAAATCCTTTAAATCATCTATAAATTCGTTATACCATTTGAGTTCAGTTAATTGCTGGTAATGTATTTTAAAACCTTGGATTATTTCTTCATTTATAATAGCATTCTTAAAAATTTCTTCTTTAGAATGAATTTTCATTAAGTCCCCAATTTTTTTTTTTAGAATATTTTCTATTTCGTTATCTTTTTTATGCCTTTCATCTTTTTTTGAAGAGAGAATTTCAACAATGTCGTTGTAAACATGAATTTTTTTACCCTCAAATCTTAAATCTTTATAAGGAATTGAAATTGTGTACATAGGGATTTGCCTTTGATAACGATGCGTAAGAATTTCTTGTTCATTATACCCCATCTTTTCCAATACTCTCGTAATATCTTCAAGTTTCCATAAAATATAGCGTACTTCAGGTTTCAGTAATGCTTCCATATCGTGAATAATTAAGCGACCTTTTTTATTAACACATCGAATCATTTTAATTAGAAATTCCGGAAGATCTTTCGGTTTTATTTCGTGAAGAGTGTTTACGCAAAAAACGAGGTCAAAAGTGTCTTTAAGTTCTTCGTAAATGTTACTTCTTTTGCTTGAATCATAAAATTCAACGTTATAAAATCTAGATTGGTTTATCAATACTTTTGCCTCTTCTATGTATTTTTCTTCTATGTCTATACCGATATAATCTATTAAGGACAATTTATCTGGATACAATTGAATAAGACCATTCAAAACCCTTCCTTTCCCGCACCCAACATCCAATATTTTTAAAATCTCTCCCTTAATAATGTGAGGTGTTACCCACTCAGGTAGAAGAGAAGTTATTTGAAAATCTGAACGCTCCTTGACTGGTCTTTTGGGTTCACTTTCGCTTAAATAATTAAAAATTTCTTCAAAAGTCTTTTCTATGAAATTTATATTGTCTCTGCTTGTTTCGTCATTCATATTTAGAAGTTCTTTAAAAGATTTATTTAAAAAATCACGACGTGCTTTATATGTACTATAATCTGTTTTTATTAATTGCCAAAAATCGTCTAAACTTACTGATATTCTAACAAAAGAAGGTAATTTGTTTTTTACTTTGTTATTAGACATGAGAAGATTCCTTATTTTTATATATTTATCTCTATCCCACCTCCCCCCAGTTGAGGCTTTAATAAGTATCAATTTAAGGTCAAGAACTTGATCATATAATAATTTCCTTTCTGATTCACCATCTTTTTTTGACATTTTCTTCAGCATCCCAAATATGAATATTAGGTATTTTTTTTAAAATTCTGTTAAAATTTCATTATCGATTGTATCTAATTTCTAGTTAATAAATAAGGGAGATGGGTTTGGTTTATTGAGTTCCCTTATCGCGTTTTAATCTATTTCTAGTTAATAAATAAGAATTACGGTATTTATATCTATACGACAAACTTCATGTTTTAATCTATTTCTAGTTAATAAATAAGATTATACAATTTGGAAAAATAGCCTTTAGCAATTCCACATTTTAATCTATTTTTAGTTAATAAATAAGCCCTTGCACTACTTATTAATCCTAAACCACTTACAGTTTTAATCTATTTCTAGTTAATAAATAAGCAATTGTATGTATTTGGATCGCCATAGCTTCTTTTTGATTAATTTAGTTAATTAAGGTTTCTTTGAACCTCTACATTATTACTAACTTTATATAAGAATAAAAGTTTTTATTTATTATAATCCTTTTTAATTGAGAATATTTTAAAATAAAAAATCACATTTTTATTATTTAAAGACTTTAGTGTAAATTGAGGTTAATGTTATGTTTGAATCGATTGAAATTCATAACTTTAGAGTAATAAAACGATTAATAATTGATGATTTAAAACAATTCAATTTAATAATTGGAGGTACGAATGTGGGAAAAACCACGATTCTGGAGTCTTTTTTTATTGCTACATCTCCTGGAAATTTAGGATTATTTATATTGGAGAATCAAATTCGTGGAATTAATTTTCAACAAAATTATTTTAAAACTTTTTTTCACTTTAATAATACTAAAGAAGCCATTAAAATAAAAGCGACTGTTAAGTCTAAAGAAGAACGGGAATTGAATATTAGTCCATATATTCGGGAAACATTTAAAGTCAATGATTCTGATTTGAGCAATGGGATTAGTGCTTTATCAAATTTGGAGAAAATTGATGGATTAAGGGACATTTTTAAAATCATTGATAAATACAAAAATATTGAAACCTATGATTATCTTTACAAATTAGATGAAAAATCTGAACCACTAGCAGGAGAAAGTGGTAAGTTCTATAGGCGATTTAAATTGGATATTAAAGATAATAAAAAATATATGCTTCCTTTTAATTCTCGTTATGAACATACTAAGTCATTAGTAAATGCTTTAAATGAAAAATATGACTTGATTGTAAGAAATTTAAAGAAAAAGGGTTTTTTAAAGACTATTTCGAGATTAGATCCAAATATTAAGGATATTGATAAAACCCAAGATGGAATTATAATAGCGTACAAAGGATTTAGTCAATCTAATCCAATTGGGATTTTAGGTAATGGTGTCATTAAAATGATATGTATCATAGCAGCTATAATAGCCACTAAGGGTGGTGTTGTTCTTATTGATGAAATTGAAAATGGCATTCATTATTCACTTCTTAATTCTTTTTGGAAGTCAATTTTAGAAACTGCAAAAAAAGAATCCGTTCAAATTATTGCAGCAACCCATTCTCTTGATTGTGTTAATGCTTTTTATAATAGTTTTCCTAATGAAGCAGAACAAGAACAATTAAGGATTTTCCGAATGGAAAAATCTGAGGAAAATGAATATGAAGCAATTAAATACAATGCAAAAGACTTGAAAATAGCTCTTGAGGAGAATTGGGAGGTTAGATAGAGTTAATGGAAAAACGGTTTACAATAAAGGGAAGAAAATTATTAGTTACCGAAGGAAAAGAAGATGCTGCACTTTTTAAAAGATTTTTAGGTGATTTAGGTATATATGATGTTCAAGTTTTAGCTGTTAATGGTATACCCAAATTCAAGGAAAGACTTCCTGGAATATTTAAACTTCCAAAATTTAGAAATGTTCTTTCTCTTGGGATTATAAGAGATGCTGAAAAAAAAGAGAGAAATCCCCAAAATAGCGCAAGAGATGCCTATACGAGCATTTTCAATATTTTAATAAGGGATAACAAGATTGAAAGAGTACTAGGAAGAAGGGTTGATCTAAATTACATGAATAAATGGAAATCTAATGCGATTTCAGTAGGAATCTTCATCACATGTAAACCTGGAGAGAGATATGGGATGTTAGAGGATTTATGTTTAGACAGTGTAAAAGGTAAAATGGAATTGAAATGCGTTGAAAGATATCTCCGTTGTGTTAGGAATAATGACCCCAATTATTTGGATTACTATAAAATACCTTCAAAAAATAAGATTTTAGCTTATTTGGCCTCTAAAGAAGAAGCACATGGGAGTATCGCCGTTGCTGCTGAGAAAGGTATATGGAATGTATCTGATAATTCTTTTGATGAATTAAGGCAGTTTTTAGAAGAATTTAGATGTAATCAATAAATCAATCCTTAAATCAACGAAAGAACACTTAAAATCTAAAAGAACACCAAAAAAATAAATAAACCATTAAGAAGCGAATAAATCAATAATTTAATTTGCTTTTTTTATATTTAACTTGACGAAGAGAACGGTATTTTTCTATCCTCTTTCTTTTCTGAACTCGTTAATCCTTTTTCGCAAGTACAGATTTCTAATGGTTTCGAGTAGATAAATAGCGCACCACTTCTCATATCGTAGCTTATCTACTATTCCGTGCTTCTGCGTAGGAGCATTATTGAATACCAAAGTACAAATTAAATATCTCTAAATTTTCCAGTCTAAAATTCTATTAATTTAAGATTCATCTTAATTTAAGGGATGGGCGTTTCTCTTATAACTTAAATATTATAATGTAAAAAAGATTCACGTCTCTTTTAATGAATCTACAAATTTCTGTAATTTCTTAAATGTATCAATCATTTGTGAATGAGTCTCTTTTATATTATTTATCTCTACATTTAATTTTTCCATGTCACCCATTATTTTTTGTTTGAATGCCGAACTTGTAGTCGATATACTTTCTTCTATATCCTTGGAAAGATTAGTTGTTTCGTTCGCGAGTGTAGAAATCTTTTCTGAAGATGTATTTATTAAATCCTCGATTTTAGCGTTTGTCTGCTCGTTTTTATTAATTTCTTCTGAAATATCTTTAGTTTTGGCTTCAATTTCTTTAAATATTGTTTCGAAATTACTATCTGTCATGTTTTTTATATTTTCAACGATATCGTCTTTAGATTTAGAAATATTATTTATTAGCTGCTTCTGAGCTTCAATTTGATTGTCTACATAATTGGAAATATTATTCTTAAAGCTATCAACTAATGTATCTAAATTTTGTCTAAACCAATTTTCTATTTTAGACATTCCAAGAGAAATTTTATTGTTCATTTGATTAAGAGAATTACGCAAGAGTTCAGTTCCCTCTATACTTCCTTCACTCACATCTTTAGCCCAGTTGCCTAATTGGGATTTAAAAGTGTCCATAAATATTTCTGAAAATTTTAATGTTCCTTCTTGAAATCCTGAAATTATCTGAGAGATGTTAGGATATTCGTCTTCCTTTAATCCTTCGGGTACAAAATCTTCTGGTTTAGGGATTTCTTGTAAATCTTCTGGAACTGATTTTGTTAGTTCATTTATTTCTTTAATTAGGATTGGAGCTTTTTTTTGAGAGTCTTCGACAAATCTTTGAACCCACTTAAAATACTCAAGTGTATTAGGAAGTTCTAACTCGTATTCTACTTTATGGTATTCTCTTGACTTTTCATTCTTAAAATCATTTAACCTATAGATACTAAATCCCATATTCCCTTCTTTTCCCATTAAAGTATGATCAAAGACGATACAAAAGCCGTAAGGATTTTCTTTTTTCTGGAAAAATCGATGATTCTTGATCGCAACATCAGAGAAAATAAGACCTCCTTCTGGATTAGAATAATACCAACCCACAGTATTAAGTTTTTGACTAGCATAATGTTCTTCTATTTTTGTAAACATTGTATAATCTTCTGTAGAGAATTCCATAGATCCTCTACTTCCATGGGTTATAGGCTGAGCGTTGATCAGATCAATATCCTTTCCATTAATAGCGATTTTACCAATACAAACTCCTAGGACTTCTACACTTGTCTTTAAAGCTTCGTTTCCAAATCTCAAAACATGAGTTATCATTCTTTTAAAGGCTTCTTTTTTAATATTTACTATTCCATCTTTTAAATTCCCTTTTTTTGGTCGTGATGACATCGGAATTCTTGCCTCATCCTTTTAATTCTTTAATTTTATTGATTAAATCTTGTTGTTGAGCATCTAAATCTTTTATTTCTTTATTGATATTATTGAGATTCTCTGTAAATTTGTCAATTTTTTCCGTTAAAGCTTTCTCAATTTCTCCTTGAAAATCCTTTAATTTATTTATAGCAGAATTTTCTATAGATTTGATTTTTACTGATAAATTTTCATAAGATTCCAGCTGCTTTTCTAAATTTTCAGAATTAATTACGCTTTTTTGGTTAATTTCTGACATTATTTTAGAATTATCATCAAGAATTTTTGACATTTCGTCTATTGAAATATTAAATTTTTCAGCAAATAATTTATTAATTTTTTCAGCAAGCTCATCTTTCATTGATTCAATCGTCTTTTTAATACTTTCCCGATCTCTATCAAAACTATCAAATTTGTTGTCAATATAATCATCTATTTGACTAAATTTATCAGTTAAGGACTCTTTAAAATAATTCTGTAAATTATCGATTCCCTCTCTTATACTTTCCTTTAATTCCACTAAATCGCTTCTCATTTCCAAATTATTTTCCATGACATTTCTTATTATTTCTTGACTCCAATTATTTAAAAATCTAATTAAAGGATCAACTGATAACGCTATGAAATTTGAAATCCCTTTCTGTAATGCTAAAAAGATTTCTGATAAATTCAATTCTGGTTTTTTTGATAATAGCTGACTCTTTTCTGGAAGAAAAATTCCGCTAAAAGGATCAGCTGTCTCGCTAATTTCGAGAATTGGAGGTTCTTGAGAATGAACGCAATTAATTAATTCCATAATTTTTAAGTAATACTCTAAATTGTCAGGAGGTTCCACGATCGTTTTTACCTCGTGATAATTTGATTTCATTCCTTTAGAATAATCATCAAGTCTAAACGCTCTAAATCCTAAGTCGCCTTCGTTCTCAAGGTAAGTATGATCAAACACAATACCTATGCCACTTGGATTGTTAGCCGTTTGCCAAAATAATTGATTTTTGATATCCGTTGAGGACCAGAAGATACTAAGTCTTGGATGAGAATGATACCACCCAACTGCGTGTTTTCCCTTTGAAAACGCTTCCTCATCAACCATGGCAAAGGTTCCATAATCCTGTGCTGAAAATTCGACCTCAATAGATCCCCCATGAGATATGGGAACTGCATCTTCCACCACAACATTCTTATATTCTCCTTCGCCCTCAAGATGGCCAATCAGCACGCCCATAACTTCTCTGTATTGTCTATGGTCCCTCGCTTTGTTACCAAAACGGAGAATGTGAAGGAGCATTTTATAATAAGCAAGTGGTTTAATTGTAACTATTTTATCAGCATCTTTAGTTTTTGATCGTTGTTTACTCAAATTTGTTCACTTAATTTAGAATCTTAATTTAATATATTATAAATTTAAAGGATTTAAATTTTGAATAAAAATAATATAATTACTCAAATTAATTTTTTATTTTTAATCATTTGATTTTTGTATAAATCGTCGTTGATTTTCCATGAAATTAAATATAAAACTGAATAAATTAATTTTTCAGTTTATTAAAATTATTTAAATTCCTTAAATAAGTCCTTTATCGTTAAGGTTGAAGTGAACTGTTGTGAATTTCTAAAGATTTTGATATTGATTGATTTTTTAACTCTGTTTTTTTTTTTTAATTAATTCATAAATTTCTTCAATTGTTTCGATACTATTTTTTTTAAAGTTATTAATAAAATTACGCATTGACCCCGCACCGCATATTTTGCTACTCCCAATTAGAGTAACATAAGATAAGTTAGAATCGTAATTCCTAAACACAAATCCATATCCATTTGAACCGACAGCCCCTTTCTCAAAATCATCTATACCTTCAGCCGCTTTATCAATTAATTTAATCAATTCATGTATATTCATTTATTTTCATCAATATTTTATTACTAATAATTAAGTGAAATTTAGAGTCTTAAATCGATTAATTAAAAAAATAATAGAATAAATAATGATTGATTTGAGGGGAAACTGACTGATTTAATGTTCGTGTGGTAAAAGTTTACCACAATAAGGGCAAAATTTAAAATCCAAATCTTTTCCACAAAAAGGACAAAAAGGAGATCCTTTCGCTCCTTCTGAAGATGATACTGCAGGAGTCGAAGGCGCTGCAGGTATGGGAGGTACCGCAGAAGGCGCTGGTGCCCCAGAGGATCCTGGAATTGTGGGTAACGCTCTCGTTGTTCTAACGGTTGATGCTTGAGCAGCGGGTTCTGTTTGCTTTTGACCAGAAACCATTTGTCTAAATGCTTGACGCTGTTCATCTTCAGATCTCGGTTGAGGTGTTGGTGTTGCGGCTGGCACTACTGGTGCTGATGGTGTCGCTGGCCCGCCC
>JAUWBH010000068.1 GCA_030605085.1 Promethearchaeota archaeon
GATGTGTTAACAACTGTCTTAAAGTTCATATTTAAGAAGTTGTGTTATCATGATAATATGAGGGTGTTATATGCTCGTGATATCGAATCTTAGAAAAGATTTTTATTTTTTCAATCCTACAAAAAACTTAACATTTAATCCTATAGTTTATAAATATAATTTATAATTAATCGATGAAATTATTAAATGTTAATAATTGAAACCAATGCAATCCCATCGAAAAAATCGATTTCATCTATCGAAAATATGGCTGAAAAATTTTCTTAAATCTTCTTAAATTATAAAAATATTTTTTATTCTTATAAATAAAGCATAAAAATTTATTCTACTTCACCTTAACCAAGAAATACTTGATGATCAAATTTATATATGTGATTGTACTTAATAAACTTAAATAAAAACTAATTAAATTGAAATAATTTGATGATTTTCCTTGAAAAATGTTGCTATTTACCTCCCAGAGATATATTTAGAATTACTTAAAGAACTTGAACGAAAAACCGGCGCAAATAGGTCGGAGCTGGTAAGAAGAGCTATAAAAGAACATCTTGAAAAAAATCAACAATTACTCACGTTAATAAAAGAAGTTTTTCCACATATTGAGCGGGATCCTATAAAACGATTAGAAAATCAATTAGAATTAAAACTTCAAAAAGAAATTGAACTTGATAAAGAAAAAATAGCAAATTTTTTCGATTATTGTATTATTTGCGACAGGAAATTACACACCAAAGAAAATTATTACAAATTCAAGAACATCGACATTTACGAGTTGAAATTCTGTTATAATTGCTACGACAAGTTCAAGATATCAACCTTACAAGAATTACCGAAATCTTTATTAACGCTCGTGCAAAAAAAATTGGAAGCGTACAAAAATCGAGTAAAAAAAAGTTAAATGTTTTTATAACATTTTCAAACTCATGTAGAGGAGTTTCAGTATTCTTAGGGTATAATTCCTAAATAAATTTCAGAAAGGCTATAATTTTAGTCAAATTCGCTAGTCTGATGAGAATTTCGATGTTCTTTAACAACTTTCTCGATTTCTTCCCAAAGATCTTCATCCTCGCTGAAGATACCCACATACTCTAATAAAGGATCGTATAATGTAGGATCTTGCAAAGCGCAGAGACGCATAATTAAATCAGAATAAGATTCGTTCTTCTTTTTTAAATTTTTTAATAATTTAAAGGATTTTTCGTTTAATGAGATTGTTTTTTGAGTCATTATGTATCTGATATAATTTTTAATATAAATCTACAACCAGAGTTTGGTCAACAGTTTCAGAGGCCATGGCAGCTATAGAAAGGGAAGCGCCTGAATAGTGATATTTTCCTATGAAAATTTTCTAACTTAACCTTTTTTTTATTTTAATTATTGTAAAATTGGTTTGACGGAATCCCTAATCGAACTTTTGAAAGAATTAAAAATTGGATTCGATTGACTATAATTGCGCAGAAAGGAGATTTTATTTTTGTTATTATACTACTTTACGAGTTTAAATTTCTGAAATCGAAATAGAATTTAAACCTTTTTTTCTTATTTAGTTTCTTTTTCTGACAATTATTTAAAAGTAATAAATCGATTACATTTAAACAAAAATGTTAAATACTTACATATATAGATATAATTTACACCGAAATCTAATTAAAAATCAAATTCTATCAAAAATTAAAATTAAATTAGAGGTGAAAAATATGCCATATCTAATAGGATTTACAAAGTGGCCAACAGACAAGACAGCTGAAATGGTAAAAAAGGCTATTGAAGTAGTAAAAAAATATCCTGAAGACAGATCTTTGGGAGAGCTGGTTGTTCCAGATGCTTTCAAGGGAGGTTTAGAAGGTATGAGAGCCATAACTATTACAGAGGTGAAGAAAGGGAAACTTGAAGAAGCTATCACCCGTACTAGGGAGATGGTTATGATGTATGCCACATCCGTTGAAGGATTTGAATACTCAATAGAGGTTTGGGCAACACAAGTCGAAGCTTGGTCATCGATAGGAAAGGTGCCACCCGAATAGCCTCATAACACATAAGATTTTGCGAACATCACAAATAAATGACTTATGCGAGATAGTTGAATTAAGCTTTAAGTATAGATTATTTTTAACAAAAATATAAAGTCTACATTTCTGTAAACTATAAATATTCAGTAATCGAGTTATTAACTACAATTTAAATTTTTTTTATTATTATTATATTAATGTTAATAATATTTCTAATCAATACGAGTTAGGAGGAATTCAATAAATTTTCGATTTTTTTTAACACTGCTATATAATTTTCCTAAAGTTTCCTCAAAGTAACCCTTAAAAGAATTCCAATCTGCTTTTTTCTCCTTAGGTGCAGATTTAATTAGCTTTTTAACCCTTTCAAAATCTTCAGTGAACACAAATTCGTTATTTACACTATTGGAGGCTTCAGACAAATAAAACAGATAATAATCATTAAGATCCCATGGATCTAAGTAGTCCTCTGGCCTATGGCCATCTTCAGCAGCGTCGCCTCGTGTAATTCTTGTGTCGACAAACTGCGGGCAAATTTGGTTAAATGTTATATTTTCGAGCCTATATTCGAGCGCCATTGCCTTTTGCAGTCCTACCACAGCGTATTTGGAGGCAGAATAAGAAGCAAACAGCGGTAATGGAGTACGGTATGCCTGACTACCGGTTATTATGAATCTTGCCCGGTCTTTCCTATTGCTTTTGTTTAGATAAGGATACGCAGCCTTGAATGTATGATAGACTCCTACTACATTTATCATTATAACTTTTAAAAATCTATCGGTAGTTACCTCATGAGTTATTGCACGCCTCGTAATTCCTGCATTCGCAAGTACACCATTAAATAAACCTAACTCATCGTGAAAAGCCTTAAAGGCTGTTTCTAACTCGTCAAATTTTGTAACATCTGCGGTATGGACAATTGTTTTTACCCCTTCAATTTGTAAATCGTCAATCATTTTTTTAGTAGTATTTAGTTGCTCTAAAGTTCTTGCTGCTAATCCCAAATTTGCCCCCTCTTTAGCACACACGATTGCTATATGCCTTCCAATGCCCCTTCCGGCACCAGTTATTATTACATTTTTTCCTTTTAACAACATTATGAAAATAAAAATAAAGTCTATTAAAAATTTAATTAGAATTTATATTTATAACATTGATTTAATTTTTAAATAAAAAAGATTGGAATAATTTATTTTTTAAAGAGAAGTAAAATAATAGTAAAAGTAGAAAATAGTCTAAAGATTTAATAACTGTCATTTATTATGTTATAATGACAATTAACAAAATAAGGTTAAAAATGACTGAGAAAATAACTCAAAAAGTTTCATCAAACGGAAGGATTGTCATACCAAAAAAGTGGAGGGACAAATTAGCTATTGACGATAAGAATTTAGTCGAAATGGAATTGAAAGATGATAAGACGATTTTAATCAAAAAAAGGATTCATCCTCTCGAAATTGAAGATAACTTATTTGATGGAGTAACTCCGTTTAGTGAGGAGGAGTTAGATGAAGCTAAGAAATCATTATTTCCCATAGAAGATTGATTGAATAATGACTTGATGATTTAAAATGACAGAAAAAGTAGTAATCGACGCTCAAGTCCTATTTTATTTCCATTATAGCTATCAAAAAGTCCCTACAATGCTTCAAGAACTGAAGAAGAAAGTTATAGATGGAAAAACAACAGTTATTATACCCACTCCCGCAATAGCGGAATTGTTTTGGAAAATGAGAAAAGCGGGGAAAATAAATGTAGTTAAAGAAGCTCTTGATCGATGGGAAAAATCAGAAAATGTCATTATCGATGATTTTAACCTTGAGATCATAAAATTAATGTTAGAAAATATGGAGAGCCACGAATTGCACGATGAAATAATTGCAATGACCTGTAAAAAGCATGATACGAATATTATTTACTCTACAGATAAAAAATTTAAAGATATATTTAAGCTACAACTAAGATCTTGGAAATAGAGAATTATAGAGATTTTTTAATTAATTTAGGAAAAACCGATAAATTTAAAATGCTTTATTGTGTTTTAAAATGCTGTTGCGGTTGAAAAATGGAAAGATTTAAATCTTTATAGCTATTGGAGTCACAAATTTCAGTAAACCATGTATAATCGGTATTAGTATTCATAGGAATCCGGGAATCATTTATCCAAGCGGAATCTTTATTTAATCCATAACTTGGCATAAGAAACGAGATTAAAAACATATTATCGTAGAAATAAAGATTGTTAAAATTTATATAATTAGTATAACCTTCAGAAACCCAATTCGAATAATACGCTTTAATACCAGCTAGCTTATCTAGGGTAGACCATTTCGTATAGAACGGTTTTTTTAAATCTTGTGCTATTTCACCGGTAGGAAAATAAGTTATTTTATATTTATTTGCCAGGTAGGTATTCATAAGTTTATGGTTGATTTTGAGTGTTCTCGATTTAGCCCTCGATTCATTATTCATATATTCTACTGTAATAGTATATTTACCACCTTCCAAGAAGCCAACTTTATCAAAAGCTACATACCTTACTTGGTCGAAGTTCATTTTATCAACAACATATCCATTTCCATTTTTGAAATCAAAAGGTTGGTTTAGAACCTTGAATTCATAATTTTTCGGTCCTTGGACAATGATATTCTCAATTACATTTGTGAATTTTTCTCCGAATAAACCACGAAACATTGCTTCAAATCGAGTTTGTTCTTTTGGCATATCATTGTTGTTATCAATATAAGTCTGACTTACTATTATATTGTCTAATGTTGGTATTGTTTCAGTTTCAACATTTTCGTTAAAGAACGATTCTTCAAACTCGTTAAATCGGTGCCAATATCTAATTCCATGTAAAAGTGGGATTTTATCAACATTTTCTAGATATTCTGGATTTACATTTATTCCAGCTTTGTGAAGAGCTTTCGTTATGTTTCCAATTTTAGGAGGGCAGCCTTTTATAGTTATTAGGTCTTGAACATTTGGATTGTTTCTATGTTTATTAAACATGCATTGACCTAATAAAATGGTTTTTTTCATTCCTGGAGTGGGATTCATTCTTTTTCCAGTAAGAACTTCTACATCATCCCAAGGTTCTCCATACCAAGCAAATGCAATGGCTTCAAGAACTCTAACAGAGAGTATAGAGCAATACGTACATATAGAATTATCGTATTCCCAATAAGATAATCCTTTCACTCCCCGATTCTTAAGAATTCTTGGTAATGAACCATCTTCCGTGTAAGGGAATTTATGTTCGTGAAAATCTTGAACTTTTTCTATTTTTTTCCCGAGAATCTCAACATCAGAAAAATCTATTGTCCTATTATTGTCTTTAGCATAATAAACAAAATAGCGAATGTCAGAGGGATTGTACCCGAGAATTTTTGCTCCAACCTTATCGGCAGAAAAAATGTCAGAAGATGCTATAATAATATTTTTTCGTCTCATTTTTCCATCGAAATTAGGACCTCTTTCATTAGTATAAATTCCGTCAATTATCGCAGCAGTAGGAGGAAGCTTTTTGGAAAGCCGTGAAATATAGAACTCGAGATCTCTTTCAGTATCTTCAGTATGACATTTCTTTCTTGAATTAATGTCGATTAATCCCTTCAAATTTTTTAAAGCTAAGCTTACTTTTGTTAGAATGTGAGTTTTTAGAACGGGAACACTAACTATAAAATCGCTATATAAGGAATCTGTATTAAAATTTAGTTCGATTCCATCGCCTAAGTCAACTTTTTCAAATGCGCTTTCAAAAACATTGACTACTTTTACGCCATATCTTTTTTTAAATTTATTATAACCTAAAGTCTCAAACGCATGACGAGGAGTTTCACGATCCTTAGCGTCCCACGTAATGATACCTTCCCCTATCGTAATGTCAGTTATTCCATAATCATTTAATGCAATTATTGTATCCTCAACAACTCGAGAAGTCGTAATAACCCCATATTTAGGATAAAATGGAACACAAGACCAATAAACAATGTTTGGTTTAATAAAAACCTTCTCATTGCCAGTAAGGTCTTTAAATGCGTCTGAAAGTTCAATAGCTTTTGATACAGATTTAATTTTTTTTCTATACTGCGTAATTGCAACACGATATTTGTCCATCGTAATCCTCTTTCTTAAATAATTATTCTATTTTTTCACATTTGTGAATGGTTTAGATGTTAAAAAATTTCCTACAGATGAATCAGTTTCGAAATTGATAGTACAAGCGGCTGGTACGAGTGAAGGATGTATCAGAGCATTCTCAATTAGAGAGGTTGTAGACGGGAAAATTACAGAAGCCCTATCACGCGTCACTAATTATGCCATTTTTTATGCTGAAGCGGTAGGAGAAGGATTTAAGTATAATGTAGAAACCATAATGACAGCTATGGAAGCCATGCGTATTATTGGACTAGAAATACCCGAGTAATCAGAAATATATTAAAACCTTTCAAATTTTAATCTTTTTTTTTTATTTATTGTAGATTTAATTCGTATATGTTGATAAATATGTAAAAATTTAAATTCACATTTATCAATTTATTATTTACCAATAAAATCCAAATTCTAAAGAATTAAAATTAATAAAAGAAGTAAAAAATATCATGTATTTGGTAACAAAAAATTGGTGGCCTGCTGGCAAATCAGCTGAGGTTGGAAAAGTATATCTGGAAGCAATGAAAAAATATCCTGACGATAAATCTGTAGAAAAACCGATTATACGAGCAGCGATGTGGACAACTGAAGAAGGCATGCATAATATTACTGTTTCTTCTATTAAACCAGGAAAAGTTAAAGAATCAATGGACATAGCATACAATCGGGAGCTAATGTTGTCATCCATCGAAGGATGGAGATATGAAATTCATATTGCTTATGATTTAGCTGAAGCCATGCCATTAGTAGGATTAGCAGCACCAGCAGATTAGAAACATAATCATAAGAAATTTTCAATTTTTAAATCCTTTTTTTTTATTATTGTTTTAAATTCGTTTTTTATTACAGTCATTCTGGCATTAGCAAGAACACCGTTGAATAATCCCTACTCATCGTGAAATGCATTACAAGCTTTTTCTAAGTCATCATGATCCCTAACATTTTGATTATATCCGTGGTAATAACCATAGAAGGAGAAATTATAAGTGGAAAATTAAAATCTAATTAATTTACTCCCATGAGCAACAATAAGAATTTCTACAGTATTTTCTTTAATTTCATAAATAATTCTATATTTCTTATATATGATCTCCCTAATTTTCTCATCATTCCTATCAGGAAATATTCGACCAAGATAAGGAAAATCTCTTAACATTTCAATCTTTTCAAAAATCCCTTTTACAAGGTCGCTTGCCTTCTGTGGAGAATCTTGTTCAATATATGAAATAATAGATTCAAGATCGTCTAATGCATCTATAGACCATCTTATTTCAACCATTTTTTCATCCTTTCTTTAGCATCTTCGTGTGTCACATAATGTCCGTCTTCCATTTGCTTCCGTGCTTTATTCAGCTTTTCATTTATATATAATTTATATGCTATTTCTTCAATACTAAGATTATCGGACAAATTTTTAATAAAATCTATAGCAATTTCTTTAGTAGAAGGCATGTTAATTATATGATTATTTAGAAATTAATATTTAATTATTTTTTTTTAATATGCGGTGTAGACAATAGCTTTAACACCTTCAATTTATAAATCGTCAAAATTCATTTGATGGAACTGAAAACCAAAGGAAAAATATAAGAGAATGATTAGAGTTTATATTATTAGGAATAATTTGTATAATAGTGGTGTATTTTGAGTAGAATTTTGATCGAAAAAATATCGTCATTCAATAAATAAAATAAGAGTATCCATGAGAACTGAAAAAGATAAAACTTATCGCAAAATTTCAAGAGATTTTAGAGGGAAAGTAGAATTAATGAGAAAAATACCTCTTAAAGATTTAGAGCAGATGTTTTCTGAATATTATGATGAATGTATTGAGAATTACTTGAGATGTGAAAAAAAAAAACATCCAAACATGACAGATAAAGAAATTCTCATTGGAATGTATGAACTTAGCGAAAAATTAAAAGGAAAAATGCACGTAAAATGAAAGAGATATTACCTAATGCATTAGAGCAACTAATTTCCACTCTTGAAGATATGGAGAAAAAATACGGAATTAAATACTATATAGTCGGCGGTATATTGGTAAATATTTATTCCGTATTTCGAATTACGCAAGATATTGATTTTGTTGTTGACATTCAATCACAAGGAATTGATATTACGCAATACATTTCAATTCTAAAGAATTATAATTTTATTCCAATGCAAGATTGGCAGCAGGCGGAGATCATAGCACGGGAAACAGAGATCATCCAATATTTTGATCAAAATGAAAGAGTTAAATTTGATAACTATATTCTTGATAGAGTAAGCCAAAATAAATATAAAAAGATTAGTCCAATTGCATTAAAACGAAGAGTAAGAGAAAAATTATTTGGAATCAATTGTTGGGTTGCCTCAAAAGAAGATTTCATGATAAGTAAGTTAGTTTTTGGAGGTTGGCAAGATTATGCTGATTCTTTAGGGTGTTGGATGAGGTTTAAAGACGAGTTAGATATTCCTTATTTAGAAAAAACAAGTAAAGAATTGTCAATTGAAAAAGAATTTCAGTTATTAACATCAGGAATCGAAGATCCAGATGAATATTTCGAAAGATTAAATGAATACTAAAATTTAATTTTTATATTTTTATCCAAATCTAAATATGAGAGAGATTTAAAATTATTTTACTAAAGATAGTAGATTTTTTTCATTTTTTTATTAATCTTACTTTTTAATCTTTTAGCTTCTTTAATTTTAATAAATAAATTAAAAAAAAATCTTAAAAGAAAATAGTTCTCAAATATTTTTTTTAATTGATTTCAGGCTAATCTTGCTCTTCTAGTACTTCTTCTTCCGGTTTAAGTTTTACCATTGCTACAATTATTCCCCATGTAATATAGAGGCATATTACACCTATTATCCATCCGAGAGAGTCATCACCGCCTCCCTCAAGAAAGATTATATCCACAGCAAAAACGCCGATTAGAGCAAACGCGAATAACATAACAAATCGTGCAATGAACATCCACAACATTGTCTTTTTTATATTGTACCTTACCATTCCCAAAGGTACCATAAGCAAAGAATCGGGCAGTGGAGTTAAACC
This sequence comes from Promethearchaeota archaeon, assembly GCA_030605085.1. Next base: position 9,214 of record JAUWBH010000068.1, read on the forward strand.
AAATAAGAGAATTACCCAAGGAATAGCTTTTGGTTTTTTTAAAATAATTTGACTCCATCTGTTTTGTAGCTCTGGATCATCCTTACTTAATACACGCTGGGAGGCATCACCGACTGCATAATCTACTAAATCGCCAACTGTATTAGCCAATGTGGCAAATAAGACAAGAATGAGTATGTATAACCAGGCAACCAAACCATGCGTTCTAATCCAAGCGGCTGAAAATACAGTAATGGGAATCGCATAAGGAATAGGAACTGGAACGAGCGCGCCTAAAAAGCAAACAAGCATTGTAAACAATATTGCGATCCAAATAGGTACTTGACTCAACGTCTCTTCGTTGAACCAATTATAAATAGAAAAAAACTCGCCGAAATCAGGGAAAAGTGCGCTAAGAATTGTTATTAAAACGATAACAGCTAAAAATGCCAGCAAAAAAATGTCAATTTTTCTACTGGACTTTTGAAATTTAACCATAAGCGTCAAAAATTATATTAATTTAATAATTATATATTTAAAAATCAATTTAAGTAATTGGAATAAAAAGATAAATAAATACTTTTTTTATTTCAAAAAGACCTAACCAAATAAATTGAATTTATTTAATATTACTTAAATCCTTGACAAAAAGCGTCAAGATTTTTTCCTATGACATCGTGATTGTATCCCCCTTCCAGAATTGCGTACCGTCGTCCGTTACACATCTCCGAATATTCCTTCATCAAACGCCCTAATTCAGTATAATCTTCTGGATGTAAAAGATTGCCCCAGTCAGAAATCCCCTGATCGAAGCCGGCAGATGCAGCGAAAATATCAATATCATACAATTCTTTCATATAATTCTCAACTTCTTTTATGTAATTATTTCGTCCACTTGAATCAGGATTCAGAATTTTTACTCTAAAGTCATCATCCCTGTTTGTTAGAATATTGATATTGCCATTTCTGATGTTTTTCGAAATGAAGTTAAACTCCAGTGTGCAAATCAAAATCTAACACAAACGCAGATTTAATCTTTTTTTCTGAAAAGAGCTTTAACAAGCTAATGCTCACATTATTAAAAAAGCAGAATCCCCAGCAAGAGTCTGCCGACGCGTGATGCCCTGGAGGTCGTATAACAGCGAATGTTGGATTACCTTTATATGCCTCTTCAGCCGCCATAATGGATCCACCAGCGGCTAACGATGCTAATTCGTATAATAATGAGTCTTCTCGTATGTACCTAAAATGTCTTTCTCCGTGAGCTCTTAAAATATCTTTTTCTGATGCTGGTTTTGGAGTAATAATTTCGTAATCATCTTTCTTACTTTCTATAATATTCATTATACCATCTAAACGCCCTGGTGAGGCTGCGGGATCCATGGAGTAGTTAGAAACGTAAAACCTCTCGTGAAATACAATTTTCAAAATACATCTCACCTCTATTAATTAAAAATAATTTATTATATCAACTGTTAGTTGAAAATTTATAAACAATTATAAAATCTTATAAAAATCCAAAAAATCATTTGTATAAACTTTAAAAAAAAAAAACACACACACAATAAGTAAGTAATAAAAAATAAGGCCTAAACCAAGCTAAGAAATTGGCAAATTAATTTGCGTCTTCTGGTTTAAAATTTTTAATAGTTATTACATTTTTATTTGAATCTATTGTAATTGCAAGAATTATTAAGTCCTCTTCCTCCTCATGTTCTGGATCTTCCATTAAGAAATAAAAGATGTTTTTCGAAATTTCGTAGCCTATTTCCATTTCTCCACAAGTTTTTGGCAATATCCCTTTTATATCGTCTGGGGCGATTTCTAATAGAATTGAATAAATTTCATCCTCAATTTTACTTTGTTTTTTTCGAGCTTCCTTCAACGATGCAAATTCGAATTCCCCGAGCGAATCGGCAACTTGCGAGTTTAAATTTTGCCATTCTTGGAATAAATCTCCTAAATTTTTTTCCATGTTATGCTGATTTTTTCATTAAACTTAATTGTTTTTATTTAATTGAAAATAAAGTTAAAGAAATTTGAAATCTTTACAGAAATTTATTAATAATCAGAAGGTTCAAAATCATTACTTAAGTAAATAAATTATATTTTGAAAAGGAAAGAAATTTAAAAATTATCGTATTATTCAAATTGAAAAAATTAAAAAGGATTTCTAGAAATTAAAAAAACTTCTCATAATCCTTAAAAAAATTATAATTTAATTGAAAAGAGTTTATTGATGCCAAATTCGGTAATAAAAAAGACTCCTTTAATGGAGGAGTACGAAGAAGAAACGGGAAGACTTGCGATTTGGAAAGGAGAGTTAACAAAACACTTTCTCAGTTGGAAAAAAAAAAAGGAACAAAAAGCGCAGAATCTAATAAAAAAAGAAAGGTCGGAAATATCGCGGAAGGAAAGAAAAGAACGAAAAGAACGAAAAGAAAGGAAAGAAAGGAAAAGACGAGCTAAAGAAGATATAAGTATTGAAAAAGACTACGAACACTTGATTGTCGTTGAAAATATCCATAAAACCTATTTGTTGGGAACAACCGCCGTTGCAGCCTTAAGAGGAGTTGATTTAACTATAGAGGAACGGGATTTTATAGATATAATGGGGCCATCCGGGTCTGGTAAAACAACTCTGTTAAATTTGATTGGAGGTTTGGATACTCCAACTAAAGGTAAAATTTTTTTAGAGGGTCAAAATATTTCAATGCTTTCAGATAACGAATTAGCAGATATCCGAAAAGAAAAGATTGGTTTCGTATTTCAATTTTATAATCTATTGCCCCAAATGACTGCGATTGAAAATATAATGGTTCCTTTACATTTTTCTGGGAAATTAAGCAAACGTGGAAAAACACAAAGAGCAATGGACTTATTAAGATTAGTTCAATTAGATGATAGAGCTCATCATACCCCCTCAGAGCTTTCTGGAGGAGAGCAACAGAGAGTTGCGATTGCGAGAGCATTTGCAAATAATCCATCTATCGTGATATTGGACGAGCCTACGGGAGATCTCGATAGCAAAACTGGAATTTTGATTCTGAACTTACTTAGGGATTTAAATCAAAAGGGCGCAACTTTCATAGCGGTTTCTCACGACGCTGTCGTCACAGAATTTGCTACGCGCGTTTTTCATATGAGAGATGGAAAACTTACGGGGGAGGGCAAAATAAGTGGATTAAAAGAAACGAAAGCAATGGAACTACAAAGAAAAACAGAAGCCGAAATGAATAAAGAAAAATGTAAGAATAAAATCTTTCAATATCTATTCGCTAATCAAGGTAAGACGAACATAAAAATTGACGATATAAAAAGTGGCGTTCCAGATAAAATTGTTTTAAATTTACCAATTCATTTTAATGATGTACTTCAAGAATTAATAGAACAGAACGGTATTAACGGAAAAATTGAAGGAAATATATTAATATTAAAGTAAAATTTCGAAATTTAATAGATTGAAACAAAAATTTAAGACTTTTTATTTATATGGTAAAAATAAAATTAGTTTTTAAGTACGCTTTTAGAGATCTTGCGAAACAAAAAGTCCGAACATCAATGGCAATCATAGGAACATTAATTTCGATAGGATTGCTTGCTATAGTTTTATTTTTATCCGATTCTATAGCTGTTTCGTATGCAGATTATCTAAGTGCTGATGCAGGTGGACAAGATATTTTAATCTCAGTTAGGCACTATAACAATGAGCCCGAAGATAGATCAACATTTTTTGAATATGAAGAGATTATTGAACAAATTAAAGATAATGACAAGGTAAAAGATGAGATAGATGATTATCTTCCAAGAATGGAAGTAAAAGGTAAATTATACGTATCTGAAGGGTTTAGTACTGATGAGTTAACTGAGATTCAAAAAAGCACTTTAATTTCTGGTATTGACTTTTCATTGGAGGAAGATTTAAATTTTGGCACTTTTATTAAGCCTGATACCAATGAAGAATTAAAATTAGAAGAATTGGATTTATATCAATATGCTATATATTATGGATTTAACGACGAAATCAGATATTCTAAAGGGGACGAGATTGTAATAAATTGTAGCATTGAACATGGAGAAGAAGAGATTGAAAAAGAAGTTACCCTTGAAATTGACGAAATCTTTGATTTTGAACTGAAATGGCCTAGCGAGTATCGCTCAGAGAATCTTATTGTGGTTGATATAAAAACACTATACGATATTTTTGGGGAGGATGAATTTGAGGGGCGATGTAGCAAATTAATTTTAACCTTTACAAATCGCGATATTTATGATATAAGAAATGTTGAAGGTTCAAAAAGAGCAGTTAAAAAAATTGCGGCCGAAATTCAAGAAGAGCTGGGACTTAACGAATGGAATATTAAATTACCAAAGTTAAAAACTTTAGAACTTTCAGAATATCTTACCATGTTTATTACAGTTTTTTTTGTGGTCGTTTCTATCGTTGCAATGCTCATTTCTGGAATATTAATAAATGGCATATTAAAAACTTCAGTAGAAGAAAGGATTAGAGAATTTGGAATTTTTAGAACATTGGGTGCCTATAAAAGGTATAATTTTTTCATTGTATTAACGCAGGGTTTTCTTTTAAGCAATTTTGGGACAATTTTTGGTATTATTAGTGCCTATTTTATGACTCAATTTGTAATAATACCCTTTGCGAACGAATATTTACTTTCGGGGATGAGGTTTGGCGAAACCTTTAAATTTTCTTTTACATGGGTATCAATCCTTATTGCCTATCTAATGGGAATCAGTGTTGGAATAGCAGTGAGTATATCACCAGCCCTAAAGGTTGCAAGACTTCAACTTATCGAATCAATTCATCCATATCGTCACGAAGATACTCTTTATCGACTTCGGAAAAAAGCCGGCGTTAATATAAAATTAGTTTTAGCTGGTATAATTCTTTGCGTAAACGGTGGGTTTATCTGGTTTATAATTCCAAGATTATTAATATCGATGAATATAACATTATTAGCGACAACATTTATAATTCTCCTCCTTGTATTTTTGATTGGGTTAACTTTAGCTGGATTAGGTTTAATACCGTTGTTTTTACGACTAGCAATTATAATATTTACACCGTTTTCCAGAAAAATAATTCAAGTAATCAAGATATTCGTATTTAGATATCAAAGACGAAATTTAAGTACGGTTGTTACAATTGCGTTGTCGTTTTCTTTCGTCATATTTGCCTCCTCCTTAATTCAAACTCAAACAGAACAAGTTTCTGTCTTAACACGCCTAGAATATGGTTCTGATTTAGTTATAAAAACAACTGGATGGGAAGAGCGCGAATTAACTTATGGAGATGTTTATCTTGAGGACGAAGGTTTTGGCGGAGGTGTCGGTGGAGATGATGATGTAAGCCATTCTACTGAGGAAATAGAAGTAGACCCAAATAGAATTATGACAACTGATAGTGAAAGTATAGTGGAGAGTATTGATGGTGTCGAGAGAGCTTCAACAGTGCTGGCCAGTCCTTTTCAATTAACGCAAATTTATTCAGAACAAGAAAAAGAATTTGAAGCAGAACTTGCAGACTATGCAGGTATATCTGAGGAAGTTATAACTTTATTAGGAATTGACGACGAATATATTTCTACTGTTGACACTGAGAATGTTGTAATGACTAGAGGTGAAATGGAACAATCATTTGAAGATTTGTTTGAAAACGATGATGAGTATAAATGCATTATAGGTGAAGGCCTCGCTGTAGAACTAAAATTGGAATTAGGTGATAAAGCCAGAATATCTATCCAGAGAGGAGATGAATCTGAAAATTATGAATTTAGAATTGTTGGGATGGCTTCTTGTATGCCAGGATTTGCCGAAGAATTTGGGGCATCTCGGTCTTCTGCTGATGACGGAGGTGTTTTAATCACTCAAGAAACTTATTTAGAAATAGTAGACATTCCTGAACCCGCATGGATAGATACAATTTTTATTAAAGTTCAAGATAATTGTGACGAGGAAGATATTGAGGACATTGAAGACGAAATAGACGATTTGTTTCAGAATGATTACGATTACGATTTATTTAATCTGGAAAGAATGGTAGAGAACCAAAGACAAATGTTTCAAGTTATTAACGCATTATTTATGCTAGTTCTTATTTCAACTGTTATTATTTGTCTATTTGGATTATTAGCTTCAAGTTACTCGACGATAATTGAACGTACCAAAGAAATAGGTATTCTAAGAACATTAGGATTGAAGGGAAAAGAGATAAATCGGATGTTTAAAATTGAAGCGTCAATTATCGTATTGAGTGCAGGAACCATTGGCGTTCTTGTAGGATGGTTATCTGGTTGGTTGATAGCCTCTAATCTTAATTTATTTAACGACATACCTTATACCCCGGTATTTCCGTTAGTTAATATATTAGTAATATATTTTCTATCGTTCGCTTTTATATGGATAGGAATGCATTTTATGTTGCGAAAAGCTCGAAGAAAAAAAATTATAGAACTTTACAGAGAGACACAGTAGAATTGGGTGATATCGGTACACCATGAAAAGATTTCGTAAAAAATTTTATTTCATTTTATTTGTAGTTTTTACTCAATTATTGGTTTTTTTTCCTATTAATACAAATCATTCTTTAATAGAAAACCACGATTCATTAAACGATGATTCGAAAGAAGATCCTAAAGAAACTCCATTAGTTTCAGATGTTTCAGGCAATGATATGTATTCTGAACAGATAAGCGCTTATGTTGCCGGATCAAAAAGCATTATTAGGCAATCATTTTTTACTAATGACACGAATATTCTAAAAAATTTTGACACAAAAGACCCTGCCTTTTATAATTGTAATGTTTTAATTATTGCTTCAAACGGTATCACTCCCGAAATGTTTCCAAGTGTTTTAATGGAAAATCTTTTTGGCACTCAATTTACGCTCAGTTATAGTTGTTTTTTAGGATTCCTTCATTACAATCCTGGGATGAAAGCTAAAGATATTGAACCAAAAGCAGAAAGAGCATTGGAAATAATCAAAAGAAAATTTGAAATTGATTTAATTATGGTAAATTCATCAGAATCACATATTTTTCCATTTGTAGCGTATTACCCCGATTGGGAAGTTTTTTTTAAAGAAATAACTGGCAATCTTCCTATGGACGGATATTGGGATGCTTTAGATGTAGATCGTTTAACAGACGATGATTATTTAGAAAATCATCACTTATCTACAGCATTTTTAATGGTTAATTCATTGGACACATTGGAGGAAAGCTTTGATTTTTCAACAGATCTTTTGAATTTTGACATAGACTCAATAGGATTATCCCTTTTGGAAAATGTAGAAATGACAGATTTTATTGATCAGCTAAGTGATTTATCCGAAATTTACTCAGAATTATTTGGTAATATTTCGGAGTATTTAGGATCTTCAGATGAATTCCCTTTACAAGAAGAGTTCGAACAAATTGCTGATGTTTTTGAAACATATGTTCCAAGTAACGATTCTACTTACACTACTTTAATGGTTCAATACGAAGGTAAAAGTGAAGGTATAAAAAAAATTGCTGGTAATCGGTATAAATTTAATTTATGGGATGCTATGGGCTATGATGACGATGAATTGAGTCCAAGTAAAAAGATTTATATCTCTCTAATAGGAGCCTTTATGACTGAAATAGATATAAACCTTCTATGTACAGATCTTATTGATTATAGTCCAGAATACTTTGAATTTTCAGATTATATGCTAGAGCAAATTGAATCAATATTGTATCTCGCAGGAGTTGAATACGATCTTGATGTAATTAAAGAATATTCTTTAGAATTATTATGGGTAAACGATAATGGATTTTATCGGAGTTATGTCAGACCTGTCAATTTAAACGATCCTGAAGATGAAATCAATTTTATACGACAATTAGGAATTCCCGGGATCCCTTTTATGACAACAGGCTTAACGAATCCAGAGGATATAAAAATAACTTATGAAGCGTCGAATTCAGAGCCTAATATGAGAATAACAAAAGAACTTATTGGAAATAACGCATCTTATGGAGCGTATAGAGACTTTTCTTTCAATATAACTGCAGAGAATGTTGGTAATACTACAGTTTGGGGAGTACCGACTGAGATTCCAATAACCCTTACAGATTTATTTACTTTAATAGTTGGTGAAGATGCTGCCGACGATCTTTATGATTATTTATGGGATGTAGTTGAAGATTTGTACCCCGGAAAGTATGATTCCTTAGAAGAATTTTTTAACATGGACGAGGACCCTCGGATTTTTTACTTTGATACATGGGGCCTAGGTATTGTTGATTATTTCGTACCTGACTTGTTAAATATCACAAATTTATGGCCTTATAGCGAAGATATTGACCCTATCATTAACGCTGTCCCTTCAATAATCTTACCTCCTGCACTTAAATCAGAACTAAAAGATGCTTTTAAAAATGAAAATAGTGTATGGTACGATGAAAATTGGTATTTAGAAAGTGGTAAAAAAATAACATATTTAACTGATAATATCTCATATACAAATTTAGATACATTCACACCATTTTACAGTTATAACTTTACAATACGAACTACACCTCCAGAATTACCCGCAGTGGTTTTTGGAAATTCAATCGAAAATACTACTCCAAATATGGCTTTACAAGCCGATAATGAGAGTTGGGTAATAGAATCAGAACAGAGATATACTGATCAGCACGAGCTTGAAGTTCAATTTCTTTTTCAAAATCAATCTATTATAGATTTAATTAATAATACTCTTGAAAGAGTTTCTATTATTCTAAATTTTTCCTCACCTCCTTCTGGGTTAAGCTACGAAATTTTCAACTTTTCTAAAGGTGAATTTCAAAGTATTTTCCCAGATTTAGATACAATTACAAATATTTCAAGAACATTTTCGTTCATAGAATATAATAATTCTCTTAATTGGTTGTTTGACGATATTGTGCCTGAAAATCGTACACTTATTTTTAAACTGAGAGGAATAAACGAAGATACTTTTAATATTTCTATTGATAATTTGGATGTAGAATTATCTACAAGGGACATTAATTCGTATAAAGTTTTAGGCTCTAGAGTAATTTTCACCTCTATGTATGGTAAAGCCCAGCTAATTAGGACATCCAGCTCAATTAATATTGGCACTGCCAATTTATCTTCTATAATAGCAAAAGCTAACATTACGAGTTATAATTCTAAAGTCGGAGAACTTAATAATTATACAATCAATATTAAAAATATAGGCTCCTGTGTAGCCAAAAATGTTAACATATCACTCCTAGTTCCAGGAATTATTCACGATTGTCGTAATTTTACGCTCGATAACAATTATTTAATTTATAATTTATCTCAACTTGCCCCATCTGAAGAAAAAACCGTAAGTTTTACATTTTACACTCCTAATTCGGGAACTATTAAACCTCTAATAAAATATAACAATCCGGTAGAAGTTCAAAATATTAATTCAACAGCGTTAAATATTACTGCGAATGAAGTTTATTTTTCTGCTCCAGTTGATTACGATAATCGATTCCCATTTGTTAGAACTATTAAAATTTATTATGATTCGTCAAATTCGGATCCCGAAATAGGAGATACTTTTAAGTTATACATAAATATAAAAAATGCGGGACCTAAAGGAATTTCAATTCCCGAACTTAATTTTACCATGAACGATTATTATGGTGATTTAAAGAGAATTGACGATAATAAATTGTTTTTAAAAAATATTGCTTATAAAGAGACGAAATCACTATATATTGAGCTTAAAAAGAAGGACTGGAAAGGCTACTATTACCCCCCAATTAATTATTTTGAAAGTAATGAAAGTCGAACTATTCAAATTTCAAAAACTTCCCCAATTGTACTTGGAGACATTAGCTTTTCAATAAAAAAGTCCGTAAGTAAACAAGAAATTGAATATGGTGAAAAAATAGAGGTTACAATCAAAATAAAAAATACAGGATCGATTTGTGTAAAAGACATTGTTTTAAATGACGAAACAAGTTTTACCAATCTTGAATTCTCTCTTGTAAAAGGAAAACTTGTTAATGAAATTGATAATTTAGATCCTGACGAAACCAAAAAAATTACATATAAAATAAAAGCACAAACTTTAGACATTGTAACCTTAAAAGAAGCGAAAATAGAATATTATTTCTTATTAGAAGAAACGGAAGAATCCAATATTGTTGAAATAATGATAAATATCCCAACAGAAACGCAATTATTATTAGTAATAATTCCTAGTATAATTATCTTGGGAAATATTGGGATATATTGGCAATATCGTAGGTATAAACTAAAAAAAGAAAAATTAGAAAGAAAAGAAATGAAAGAAATGAAAAATGGAGTTCATTAAAAAAGTTATTAATCGTTCCAAGAGGAATATTTAAAAAGTGAGGTGGATTAACAAACTGAAAAACAAAAAAATAATTTTCACTTTTCTGCTATTAATTCTAATTTTATCTCATTTCTGGTTGTTCCTATCTTTAAATAATACTAGATTAAATTATGCTACAAATAGTTCAAAAGAACCCAATCTTAAAAATAATGAAATTCTAACTTCAAGCAACGGCGATGATAATAATAAAAGCGTTATCGTATTCTTTAACGATCCTATTTACGATAACAAAGTAAAAGACAATTTTACAGATTTTGGAGGAAAAATTATTGAAGAGTGGAACAATAATACATTTAATTCAATTTCAGGATTTGCTGGTATTTTACCTGAAGATAAAATTATAGATTTTCAAACTACTTGGCCAGATGCTACTATAGAAGAAGACCAAATCATCGAAGCGCAAATGAATTATGCAAGTGTTCAAACAGAAGCAACAAATTCAAGCTGGTATTTAAATGGATATAAAGGCGATACTAATTCTTCAATTGCAGTATTAGATAGCGGAGTTAACCCATATCACGAATTTTTTCAAGATGGATACGATCCCGATGATTTAAAAGGTACTATTGTAGGATGGGAGAACTTCGTCAATAGTGAAAGCGTATCAGACGATTTAGGCCATGGAACATTCATTTCTTCTGTGATTGCCGGAACGGGAACGGATAATTCCAATAATTCGACCACTGTGAAGTTATATGGTAATTATACTCATACTGGTTTATTTGGAGGCGATTATATAGCTCCTAAAAATTATACCCTAAAGATATTTTCTTTTAATGTTTCAAGACCAGATTCAAACATAATCATAAATTCAACATGGAATTCTATAGAAGATGGAATAGATCAGTTTTGGATTGAATTATATAATGATACAGAGTTAGTTAATCGTTCAGAAAATCTTGAGCCTAACGAATTAAATATAATGAATCATACTATTGTTAAAAGTGGAACAGGAATATACGATTTGCATGTCAAATACCATAAAACAATTGCCACAGATCCCACTTTTTCCTATAGTGTAAATGTTACATTTTATCCAGAATCTTTCGTAGAAAATCGCAAGCACTTTACGGGAATTGCAAACGGAAGTAAAATTGTATCCTATAAGATTTTGAATCAGTCGGGATTGGGGTATACTCACGATTTAATTTCAGCACTGGCTAGTGTTATTAGTAATAAGAGTAAATATCATATAATCAGTGTTTGTTTGGCAATAAAGACTTTAGGGAGCGAAGTAAAAGCGATTAATGCGATTATTGACGAAGTAATTGAAAACGGAATTTTAGTAATTATCGCCGCAGGAAATTCCGGAATTGAGGGTTCAGATCCTATAAATCAATTAGCCTTGAATAAGAACGCAATAGTTGTAGGAGCTATAAACGACTTAGATGAAATAACTTCCTATAGCAGTATGGGTAAAGATGTAGGCGATGGCGTAATTAAACCCGATATTGTTGCTCCTGGTGGAAGTAAAATACCTGGTCATAGATCAATTATTGGTGCGGATTATAAATCAAATAAAACTACTGCCGCTTATGGAACCTCTATAGCTGCAGCAATTGTGGCTGCGTCAATAAATATTTTAGTTGAAGCTAAGTGGGGCAATTGGAAACAATGGGAAAAATTAGATTTAAGTGAACGAACTAAATATATAAAAGCCATACTATTAATGACTGCGTCTGAAACTAATTTAGAAAGAGAAAATGATCCTGACACCGTAATTGACGAAAGTGATTATTCACCAACAAGATATTTAGAAACAAGTAATACAGATTTAAAAGACTCTCACGAAGGGTATGGAAGATTAAATGTTCAGGCAGCCATAGACGCTCTTACTAAATTTATGGAAGTAAATACAACAATCGACGGGACTTTAAATAGTTCAGAAGAAAATCCTTTAGGTACTCATGTTTTTGCTCGAAGAATTAATCTTACAGCAAACACACAATATTTATTTAACCTCTCATTTATAGAAGAAGATGCTGATTATGACATATATTTGTTCTCTAATTCACCAAATCAATACGGAGAACCAATTTTATTAGGCTCTTCACGAAAATATTACGGCGATTTTAGTTCGTTTTATTTTACTCCTAAAGGAAACGAAACTGAGTGCATAATGACTATAAAGGCTATTAGTGAGTCTGGCAATTTTACATTAAATATCTCTGCTGTTAAAAACTCACTTCCTCCAGAATTAGATGTTCCAAAATTTCTTTACGAAGATGATTCTGAAGAAGTGTTCACAACGGTTTTGAGCCGACAAGAATATTTAGGAAACAATCCTGGGGGAAACTACACCATTGATAGTTATAGATTTTATATAAATTATACAGACAATGATATTTCAAACGCTCCACCGCAAGACATTTATGTATGTATTGATGGAACAAATAATTATTCCTTATATAGGGCTTATCCAATCTTAGAAAATAATTTTAGCGAAGGTGTACTATATTGGAGCGATTATATTAATTTTTCTATTCCAAAAATGTATAAATACTATTTTTTTGTGAGTGATGGTGCTCATCAAGTTACTTATCCTGAAAGTAGTAATTTAAGCATAAGTATTGAATATCACAAAAATATTGAAAGTATTCCATACGTATATAGCTTTAACAATGGTTTAAATAACTGGAATTATACTGGAACTAGTTGGGGTGAATTAACTCAACATAATAGCAACGATGATAGGTCAAGGATATATTCAAACAATTGGAAGTCTTTATACTTCGGTACTTACCACGAAAATCCTAAGGATTATACTTACCAGCCAGACCGACTTGGAGACCCTTGGCCAAATGGTACCTTAATAAGTCCAGTATTTAATTTGACCATGCTTGATGAAAATACGCAACCCTTCGCAAGATTTGGCTTGAGAGTAAGCATTAACGCCGAAGATTTTGTATATTTACAAATTTTGCAAAATTGGTCAGATTGGAAGACTTTAAAAACATACTCTAACGAAGAGATTGAATGGTTTATCGAAGAAATTAATCTTACTGAATATAAGGGCAATTTAATACAATTCAGGTTTGAAACTGAAATTAACGATATTTACGATCCTGTTAAGTATAGAGGTTTTATGGTCGATTATTTGTCAATAAAAAATTACACCAACGAAAATTCCCCTGAAATCACTTTTATGGGAATTTCCCCTGATAAAGATTCAGAGTATGCGAAATTTACTTTTAAATGCTTATATTCCGATCTTGATAATAATTATCCAGAATTCGTATATATCGAAATTAATGGAAAAAACAATACTATGCATAATACTTATGGAGATTGGATCTCTGAAGATAATGGAATATACTTCAAAAAATCCTTAATTGTAAGCGATATGTCTAATCGAGCTTTCAGGTTTCACATCTCAGATGGAGAACATTTACTAAGTTCTAATTGGTATAACGATGATGATACTTTGATAAAATTTACCAACCCTGATCCTATTAAATTTAATTTTTATCAAAGTGGTAAATCTATTGGCTACGAATTTGAAAATGACGAAATGGACGAATATTTTATTGCTGGAACTCCAATTCCCGAAGACTCAACTGCTTGGTTAATAGCCGATACCAATTGGCACACGATTTATCGATACGGACAAGATATACTTTACGCTGGAATAGGCCATCCCTCTAGTTATGGTGAGGGAAATAGGGGTTATGGTGAAAATTGGGATGCGAAATTAATTACTCGGCCATTAGAATTAGGTAACGATTATGATCTTTGTTTGGAATTTAATTACGATATTTCAATTCAACCTGAAACATTACTTCTAGAACCAGATGAATGTATTATATCTATATCGACTAATTACGGAGAAGATTGGACCGAACTTAAAGAATACACACCTAATACTGAAGAACTTTCTGGAACCGAAGAAATCGATCTTTCAGAATACGCTGATGAAATTGTTATGATCATGTTTACATTGCATTCAAATGATCAAGAAACCTTAAAAGAATTAGCGTTGGGATGGTTTTTATACGATATATACATCGGTTACGATAAATCGTCAGATTTTGAAGATCCTGAAATTGATATTCGTAATCTAGAAGATAACGATATAGTTGATTCTGTGGTAACAATAGAAGTACATATCACGGATAACGATAAGATAGATGATGACAGAATTTTTGTATATATTGGAGACAAAAGCGTTTCTGAGGACGACATGGAATTCGATGAAGGTGATGACATTTTAGAAATTAAATGGGATACAAGAACCTATGCTAATGGAGAATATGATATAGAAATTATAGTGTTTGATGAAGAGGGAAACGAAGAAACAGAAATGATTACAGTTATAGTACAAAACGGTCTTATTGACTGGCACACTTGGGGATCGTGGATAATTTTTGCGATCTCACTACTATTTATAGTAATAGCAATTATTCTATTTATAGTAATTAAAAGATCTAGGAGTCAAAAAATAAGAAAAACTCGAAAAATTGATAAGGATCAAGCAATTAAATCAATTAAAAAAATAGAAAAAGAAGAACTTAACAGACCATTAATCTTATATTGTAAGTTCTGCAATTCTTGGTTCTCATCTGATGAATCAAAATTTGATATAATGTGTTCAGAATGTGGCCACGATCAAATTTATGCAGCATACATATGCGTAAATGTAAATTGCGGGAGATGGTACTTTTTCGATGAGCCTAACGAAGATTATCATTGTAAAAAAAAGAAATGCAAAGGTCTTCGATTAGTTAGACAAGAAAAAGAGGTTATCGAGAAAATTTTGGGTAAAAAAGGGATAACCTTAAAAAAGTTTGAATTTGAAAGTAAAAGCAAATATGACATATTAAATTTATAAACTTTAAAAAAAAAATGTAAAAAATTGGATGAGAGAACAATTTGAAGTATAGATTGAAAAATTTGCTTTATAAACTTCTAACTTTTGGAAATCTTCAATTCATTAAACATTCTTGGCTGGATCTTAAGCGAGATAAAGCCAAGGCTATTTTTTGCATTAGTGGGATTGCGATCTCTCTCTCTCTACTTACATCTATTGGAATGTTAAGAGATACAATGAATTATAATTATATGAGATTGATAACTAACACTACGGGTGCTTCAGACATACTGATAACCAAAACTGTTGAAACGGATGTCACTTATGACCCCTTCTTTGACGAAGATTTGATAGACGAAAAATTATCCGATATTGAGGGAGTCGAAGAATTCTTTCCTCGGCTTATGGTTTTAGCTAAATCTTGGTCAGAAAACACAGATTCTAATGGAACATTATTTACATACGGCATTGATTTCGAAGCGGAGGCAGAAAACGGTAACATGGGTAACCTACTTGTTGTGGACGAAGATGGTGATGAAACTGGAGAGATTTACGATTCTAAACCGGACGAAGGAGAATGTATTGTTCTATGGAATGCCGCCGAGTTGCTTGAAGTAGAAAAAGAGGATATAATTTATTTAGAATACGAACAAATCCAAATAAATTTAACAATCGTAGAAGTCTGTATTCAAGAACAAAAATTTATGGAATTCGAAAACGCATTAATCTTAATTAATTTAGAAGAAGCGCAAGAATTTGTAGAGCAAGAAGGAGAGATTAACTTAATTATGGGAACTATCGAAAATCCAGAATATGTTTACGATGCAAGCAATGTAGATGGAACTACCCGTAAATTACGCGAAATTAGCGCGAGAATCCAAGATCGCTTAGATATTAACGAATACGACATTTCATTACCAAAATTAGAAGAACTCGAGAGCAGTCAGTATTCCTTAATGTCGATGACTATCATCTTTTGGTTTATTACCCTTCTCTCAATGTTAATTACTGGAATTTTAATACACTCTATTCTATCAACATCAGTAGAAGAGAGAGTAAGAGAATTCGGAATCACTCACGTAATGGGAGGAAAAAAAATATATATTTTTAAAATGGTTATTTTTGAAGGTCTATTGTTGGGAATAATAGGTTCTGTTATTGGTGTGATTGCGGGCATATTACTTACTCCTTACATTTCGAGTCAATTATTCGCTTTTGTCGGTTCTGATTTTTCAGAGATGGAATTCATTATTCAACCCCTTACGATTATCACAGCTCTTTCTATTGGGACTTTTGTCGCGATGTTTGTTGCTTTCTTACCTGCTATTAAAGCCTCCAAATTAAATTTAATAAAATCAATAACGCCATTCCAAACAAAAGAAATTGGTTGGGAGGTAAAGAAGGAGGGGAGCATGAATGTTAAATGTTTTGTAATGGGACTTTCAATTGCAACAATAGGGCTCATTTTTTTTGTGTTATTGCCAAGAATCTTTATAACAGGAGAGTTTATGTTAATAGCTGGCTTGCTCATAGGTTTGCTTGCTGCGATATTATTGGGCTTAGTTTTCGCCTCAATAGGAATTATCCCTTTAGTTCAAAAATTGTTTTTTCTAATTTCAAAACCTTTCGTAAAGAAATATGCATCAATTGTTAGTATATCTTTAAAGAGATATAGAAGGCGCAATACCAGTACGGTCGTGATGTTTTCAATTAGCTTTTCGTTTATTTTCTTCTTGACAGGCGTGAACGAAATGGAGTCTGAAAATTTAGCTTTAACATTACGGTTCCAATATGGAGCGGATTTAGTCATAGTAAATCAAGGCTTAGACTACGAAGATGACGCAGTGACTCTGGAAATGGTTGAGGAATTAAAAGAATTAGGAGGAGTTGAAGAAGTTGCTTATGCTCTTCATAATACAATCGATTTTCAAGCTGCACTTTCGATGATGTACGAAGCTAGTGAAGGTGGATTGGGATATGAAGAATCATCTTCTGCGGAAGAGCAATTAAGAAATTTGTTTCAATTTTATTCGACATCGCATTCGAAGAAATTCACGGTAACTTCCGCCGACATTTCTGCACATGATGAAATAAGAGCAGGATTTATCGGTGTAGACGAAGACTTTATCGAATTAATTGACAAAAATTTAGTAATTTGGAGTAGTCCAGAAAGTAGTGATGATTACTCTTTCAATGAGATGCTTGAGGAAGAAAACACCTGTATCCTCGCAAAATCCATCGCAAACATCTTAGGGGTGGACGAAGTCGGAGAAGAAATTCGATTAACTTTTTACAACCCACAAATAGAAAACGACCCCGGAAATGCCACACTTTTTGAGGTTGTAGGGATTTCTGGCGGGATTCCAGGATTCTGGAATTTTCGGAGCAACGAAAACTCCGCTTACGGAGGCGGGGTTTTGATATCCTTAGACACTTATAAAGATTACATGGCTATAGATGATGATAACATGATAATTGATAAAATCTTTATAAACCTAAGAGATAGTTCAGACGAAAATATCGAAAACACTAAGGATGATATTCGCAATAGACTCGGAGATTATAATTTTATTATTGATGATGCGGCATCAAAAATTAATTTTATAGAAGAAATGAACGAAAGGCAAACTATACTAATGGAAATTATATTAGGATTCACGATGGTAATCTGTATATTCGGTCTAATAAGTACAATGTACGCAATTATGTTGGAAAGGAAGTTGGAGGTCGGAATCCTAAGATCTATGGGAATGAAGGCTAAAAATGTTCGCAACATGTTTCTATTAGAGAGCATGATAATAATGCTTTCCGCAGGAATCATGGGAACAATCATCGGCACATTTTGTGCCTATTTATTAGAAACTAATATGGGGCTTATTACGGAAATGCCCACTCTCTTCGTCATACCGATAGCAACTCTATTACGAGTTTTCATAACCTCAGTTCTCGTAGGGATTGCCGGAATGTATTTAATTCTTATGAAACTCTCAAAGCAATCCATTATGGATATTTTTCGGCAAACTTTTTAAAAATAAGCGTTTCTTATATAATCCGGGCGGGTGTAAAAGTGCAATCCGCTTTTTTTAAAGGATTAGATTCAGGTGTTGGGTTTTTAAGGGGAAAATATAAGGGAAAACTGGAATTCGAAGAGTTTTTTTTCAAATAAAATGCTACTTTGACAAAGATTTTTATAGAACTTAGTTATTATTAATAATTTAATACAAATATTACAACGAATTTTATCGAATAATTACATAGAGAAGTAAGAAAAAATAAATATTTGGAGTGGAAGTTATGAGTGAGGAAAGTGAAATCGACCTATCTGAATGGAAACAAGCATCTACAAAAAAAATGCTGTCTTACTCTCTGGGTTATGTTATTTCCGGTAGTTTCGGAACTGGCATACTATTTTATTATTTTGAAGTTGAGATCGGTTTACCTGTTGCCCTGTTAGGGATCGCTTTCATAATATTTGCGATTTGGAATATGGTTAATGACCCATTTTTAGGCTATCTAACCGATAAACTTTTGAAATGGACAAAAAAATGGGGAATGCGGGCTCCTTGGATAGTTATTTCAAGTTTTCCAATATTAATATGTTATTACTTAATTTTTATTCCTCCCGATGTTGATCAGGAGAATATTTTGATTATATTTATATATATGGTGATTATAACATGTTTATTTGATACCTTTTTTTCAATCT
>JAUWBH010000164.1 GCA_030605085.1 Promethearchaeota archaeon
ACCTTATTTTCATTGGATGGAATCTTGGAATTTTATATTCTTATTGCATTGATCAATTTAAAGATCGCATAAGTTTAAAAAGATTACTTTACAAAAATTAAATAGGAGCTGATTATAAAAAAAATCGAACAGTCTTTTAAATTTTCAAGAACAGTAAGACATTTTTTAAGGAGTTTTTTAAAGAATGAATTAGTAAAATCATTCACAAACCTCTCAGGCTTCTTAGAGATCTATTTAAACTTATCTAAATTAAGAAATATTGAAGGACATAGTTCTCCAATTATTGAGTTAATAGATGATAATAATTTTATTCTAAAAATCAAAGGAAAAAAGAAAGGACTGAAAGTAAATAAAGAAAAACTTAAAAAACAACTTGCTACTTACACTTTTTTCTCAGAAGTAATTATTAATTTCATAATTAACACTAATAACAATGCCTAATTATTTGGGAAAGGCGATACGACACTCATTATCGCCGCTCCCATTGTCACACATTGTTCTCACCTAATCTTTTTACGATCCCGATACCACGATAAGTCACCATGCCACCTAACGATTTCACAATAAACACCAAAAAACTGGAGTGTCCGTATCACCTATCCGAAAACGGTCTCCTCACCTGCATTCTTGAAGACCGTGACGAAATTCAAAAACAAGCAGATAATGTTTCGTTTCTGTTCGTGGAGCCCAGCGTTACCTACCGCTCTTCACTGTATTACACGGATCTGGAAATGCCGGGGGAGAAGAAGGTCAATTTCACATGCGATTTTGGGGGACCGGTCACCTGCTGTGTGTTAGGTAACGATAAAACTTCCACGATCAAGTGCCTGGATCGATCGTAACACTGCACTCAAGTTTTAAATTAAGGCGTTATGAAAGAAAATTAATAATTACTTGTCTAATGACAATTTCGAATAGACCGAGTAGAGTGTAAAAATAAATACTACTAAGATAAATATATTATTATGAACTTAAATTTGGCAACTGAAATCGATGTAAGTCAAATTAAAAGAGCCTCAAACGAGCATCAAATAGAACACTGGTTCGAGAGTCTATTCGATATAACCTCCCGGAGTCAATCAAGATTTTAGAAAAAAGAGGCATAACAATTTATAAATAGGATAAATAATAGTTGATTTTTTTTATTGTATCACTTTCCGTGAAAAAATTTTTTTAGTTTTAAATAAATTTATCGAACCCATAGCAGAAAAAGGTCCATAGTATGACCAACTACAGAATAAAGGTTCTGGAGTTCACAACTTGGCTTTTTGTGTTGATAGTTTTTCAAATATATAAATTTTTCTTTTAATAACTTGATTTTTCTTTGTGTCTATTAAATTTTTAATATGTTGCTTTCTAAATTGAAGTTTAATATTGGATTTGTTTACTATTCTATTGGTATCGATCATCGGGACTAATTTAAATTTATTCTTTGTAGCTATTTTATTGATATTCAACTGAAGATCTCCTCCATCTATAGTGCTAATAATTGGTGTTATAATACAAATTCTCATTTTTGGTTTTAAAACTTTATTTGCTTCTCTAAAAGTAGCATTATATAAAGGTTCTAACTCGTTTTCAATAATTTCCTTTGCGTGAATATAATACGGCTTTTCAAAAAAAGGCGCCAAGGGAGGTTCCGTACATATGCCATCAAAAAAATTTAATTCGACCATGTTAGAGAGATTATTTATGTCAATTTTCTTAATCTTTTCGTCTAACAAAAGTGGAATAGGTTCCTCTAATTCCTCCAATAACCAATTTATATTTCGAATTGTATTGTTTACTTTTTTGACATTAATATCAGAACCAAATATTTGAAAACCTTGTATTATTGCGAACATAGGGATCGTCCCGTTTCCAACGAAAGGATCAAGGATAGTTTTTGATTCTCTCTTCTCAAACAAATTTAAAAAATTTAATAAAATTAACGCTAATTTTGGAGAGATACTACTTTTAAATTCCTTAAAAGGGCGCTCTTCGTCGATTTTCTTTTTAAAGTTAGGGTCGTCAGCCGTGAAAGTCCTAGCTATATAAACCCCTTCCTCAGTAAAGCCAAATATAATCTCTGCTCTATCTTTGTTAAATAACCCATATTTAATTATGTGATGAGGAAAAATAGGATTCAGGAAGCCGGATTGGATATTCTTTTCAGGATATTTATAATAAAGCGACTTTTCTACTCCTTTTTGTGATAAAATCTCCATAATTTTTTTGTTAAGAAAAGGTAAAAAGTGTTTGACCAAAACATTTGTGTAATAAACATCGTCGTAAAGATTCGGATATATAGACACAGCAAAAAAAATACTTTCGTTTTTTATTTTCGGGAATATTTTATCAAGAACTTTATCCAAAATAAGTAAGATTCTTTCCCTTGTTTTCTCCACTCGTTTAAATTTTTCTATGTGTGTAGGGAAGGCGTTAAAAATCGTTTGAATGTCGACAAAATCATATATCTGGGCAATTTTCTGGATTCCTCCCAGAATGAATTGAAATTCCATTAAGTCGTTTATGTAATATCTCCGATCGTGTAAGTCCTCGAACTCAACTATAGCAATATTAGCAGAATAATCTTTAATTCTTCCCTTATATTTTTTAAAGTTTTTAAGAACATTATCGAGTTCTGCTATGGAGAGTTTCCAATTTGACCCTAATACAAAAATAAATTTTTTCATTATAGACTTAAACCAATCTTCTTGAAAAAGAAAAATAGCGATTTTATATCTATTTTTCGATTAGAACATTAAAAATAAAAATATTTTTCCCAACTTAATTTTCCTCCTTTTCAGCAAGCCACTCTTTAAAAGCTTTTGTCACTCTACCACGCCAAATGGCATGTTTAGAAGTTTCTTTTTCAAAAACTTCAGTATCTTGAAGTGTAAAACTTAATCCCTCTTTTGTTATTATTTCATCCTTTTCAGAAACTATTTTTGCCTCATCTACTTTTTCTTTTTCCTCTATTTCTTTTTCCACTTTTTCTTTTATAATTTCTTCTTCCTCATCTTCTAGATCTATGGAAAGTTCGTATTTCTCTCCTGTAATCTCTTCAAGGGCGCTCATTATATCTTCGAGATCCTCCTTTTTTCTAACCGGTATCATTTCAAGTATTTTATCCTCTTCGCTTTCCTCCTCTAAAACTACTTTTGATTTTTCGTACTCCTTTCTCTTCTTTATTATCTCTTCTCGCTGTTTTTTAATTTGCCCAATCGCAGTTTGATAATTATCTTTAAAAAATTTTAAACTAACATTCACAACATCCGAAACATTTTCCCAATCTTGGTCTTTTAATATAGAATTTGCCCAATAAAATAAATCCAAGTTTAAATTAACATTAACTATTTTTCCTGATGATATTGCCCCACTTGTCATCCATTTCAAAACATTTGCTATGAAAATATTGTTATCAAAAGCAGAAAACCCATATTCTCTTCCAAGCGAGGAAAATATTGAAAGATTTCCAAACCCTACAACTTTACCTTTATAATATTCAACAGCAACAATCAATGGAATTTTAGGGCAATCTTCTTCAATCCATTCTTGTCCATTGTATATTTTATGCCATGAATTTAACCCCCCAACTGCGAGTGTTTCGATTTTTATATCTTCTTCTTTGTCTTCAAGAAAATCCATTACTTCTAAGGCGCAGCCTGACGAAAATACAAGTTTTTTAACCTGCTCAGTTATAATATGAGGTTTAATTTTAGTTAATATTGGTCTCTTCTGAAAGTTAATGTAATTCATTGAATCGCAAATTTCGTCGGGTAGAAATTCAAACCAGAATTTTTGAGTGAGTTTATTTAAATTCGTTTTATTTGTTTTATCTCCTCCCAATGAACTAACGATTAAAAGATTCCCTCCATTTTTTACATATTCTTCAATTATTTCGATTTCTTCAAGTTCTAAATCTTTATTATTTGGAGAAGAGAGTATAATTGCATCGTACATCTCTAATTTTTTTAAGGAATTAAAACCAGCTTGGATTTTCCCTAATTTATATCCTGAAGTAAATAAAAAGTGCGTGAACTCGTTGTAACTTGACGATTCTAAGGTTAATCTATTGTTGTGCGAATAATCTAAAGCTATTGTAATTTTTTCAGGCATGACATTCCGTTCTGTATTGTTTTTTATTTGTTACTTATTTATTGGGATTCTTCTATAATTATATTCAATGAATAAAATACAGTCTGAATAAATCAGCGCTGATTTATTCAAAATCATCTCATTATTACCTCTTGATAATATCAGATAATACAAATCTTGATTAATATCTTCTTTTTTAAAGACGATAATTATATTCAATGAATAAAATTAATTCAATTTTAATATAAATTATTATCATTTAAGCATTATTTTTTTGAAAAACCTTATTTTTTTGTAACTTCTATATCTAAAACGACATGAAATAGCCTAGGACCATAACTTTTTACAAATCTTTTAGAGCTTAAATTACATTTTAAATCTTCCTTATCAGCGATTTCTTTAAATTCGTTAAATAAATCCAAATATTTTTCTTTTTCAACTACACCCTCATAATGATAAATGGTTCCGATGTCTTTTGTTAATGTTAATGCTTCCTTAATAAAATTCTTTGGAGCTGGAAAAACACCCATGATTACGCGATCTGCTTTAATTCCAGATTTGCTTAATTTCAATACTTCCTCTTTACAATCTCCTATAATTGGAACGATTTTGTTTTCTAATCGATTGAGTTTTATGTTTTCAACTAGAAATTTATAAGCTTCTGGATTAAGTTCGATGCTATAAATTTTCTCAACGGAGGAGTGCTTTCCTATAGGTAAAGAAAAATATCCAATCCCCGCAAACATATCCACAATAATTTCTCCTTCTTTGACCAGAGTTGTTAAAAATTTTCGTTCGTTAAGATTTCCTTTACTAAAAATTATCTTTGTAAAATTAAATCTGTATATAACTCCATGCTCTTTATGTTCTACGATAGGGTTATTTTCCCCGGCAATAACCCCGATTTTCTCTGGTGTTCTAAAAGCACCTTCAATTTTACCATAGTTTAAAAATACCGATTTAATCTTTGAAAATAGTTCTAAACACGCTTGTCCAATAAGTTCTTTTTTCCCTAGTAATTTTGAATTTAATTTTAAAATCATTACTTTCCCTAAAGTCTGAAATCCTCTTGGAAGTAGCGACAATTCATCTTCAGTTAAAATTTCTTTTAGCTTCCCTTTAAGATTATCTTTAAAACCCATATCAATTAAACCTTTAATTCGTTTAGATATTTTTAATTTTAATAATTTAATTTTTTAACCTTTTTAATTAAATCAATAACTAAATCATTAGAAATTAATATTTAGTATCATTTAAAGAAAATATTAAAATTTAAATTTATAAAAAGATTGAATAAAATAATTAATCTAAAAATAAATGTGAGAAAAAATGACTAGTTTAGAAGATTTTCTAGTTGACGAGAACAAAGTTTGGTTTACTGGGGGATACTGGCCTGAAGGCGTGCCAAAACAATTAAAAGACGTTGAGGGGATTGAAATAAATCCCGTGTGGCAAGGGTATCTAAAATCCGCAGACGATTACGGTATATGGGACTCTGATGTATGTGTTTTTGCTCTTGGATCATATTTAGAGAGAATTACATTTCGAAAATTAGTGGAATTAGCTAAGAAATTCGGTACATTTCTTTACGATCTTGGAATTAGAAAAGGCGATGTTGTTGCAATCGATCTTCCTAATTCCATTAATTTTGTAGTAGCTTACATGGGTTCTCAGTATATTGGTGCAATAGTCGCCGGTGTAAATCCCACTTATCGACCTATGGAACTTTTACACGAATTAACAATAACTGAAGCAAAAGTCCTTGTTTTGATGGATGCATTATATATCGCTGGTCCAAATTCAATCTTACCAAAAACTAAAGTAAAGCATGTAATTTCTTCTAATCTCTTAGATTTCGTCACTGCCAAAGGCGAAACATACGATGCTTTAAGAAAAGCTATTCCTGATTTTCAAGGAAGCGTACCGGATGAAGCAGATCAATATAAAGTTTATAGGATGAAAAAGATTTTAGAAACAACTGAACCTAAAGAAATTGAGGTGGATATTGATCCTTGGACTGACTCTGCGGTATATTTAATGACTGGTGGCACAACAGGACTCCCAAAAGCAGCAATGTTAAGCCACGCTAATTTAATTTGTAACTTATATATGATTAAACCATGGACAAATTTAGAACCTGGTATGATAACGATTGGATCGATTCCTTTTTTCCATAGCTTCGGAATGACATGTGTAATGAACGGAGCCTTAGCTTTAGGCATGCAAATGCTTCTTTTCCCTAGACCTCCTACTGACGATGTTTTATGTGAAACGATCAATAAAATCGATGCCCCACAAGGAATAATATATACTGGAGTCGAAATGCTGTTTAAGAGATTAACTGATTTTGTTGAGGAGATGGGAGTTGACGAGTTCAAAAAGAAATACGATTTCTGGAAGAAATTAACCTATGCAACTCAAGGCGCGGGGCCGCTACACGATTATGTGAGAATACCATTCGAAGAAATCTTTTGCCCAATTAGGGTTGGATATGGTTTAACAGAAACCTCGCCTGTAGTAAGCATAGCTCCTTTCTGGGGACCAAATAAAACAGGAAAACTAGGCTTACCTATACCTGGTACAGAATGGGCGATATTTGACGCTGAAAACTTTGAAGCAGGTCCGATTTGCGACGGTACAAAGGAAAGAGGGAATTTCGGTATAGAACATACCGGTGAAATTTGTGTTGCCGGTCCCGAAGTGATGCTTGGTTATCTAGGCGTGCAAAAAGAACAAGAAGATAATTTGAAAATGTGGGATGGAAAACGCTGGCTACTCACGGGAGATATTGGTTTCATGGATGAACATGGATTTTGCGAAATAAGAGACAGAAAAAAATCCTTAATAAAAGTATCTGGTCATTCTGTTTTCCCTAAAGAAGTTGAGGAATTAATGGGTCATCACGAGATGGTAGATGAAGTTGCAGTTGCAGGTTTACCTGATGTACAGAGAGGAAAAGCTGTTAAGGCTTGGGTAACGCTCAAAAAAGGATATAAAGCGGGGAAGGATATAGATTCCGATACATTGAAAAAATGGTGCTGGGAAAATATGGCAAAATGGAAGAGCCCTAACTATATAGAGTTCGTGAAAAAATTACCTGTCAGCATGACGGGAAAGGTTCAGAGAAGGGTTTTACAAGAGAAAGATCTCGATAAAATTAAAAAGGGAAAAGAAATCAAAGGCTAATTTTATAATTTTTTTTTCTTTATTTTTTTTTCTTAACTATTTTTTCGTATTTAGTAGGTAAATGGGATAAAAAATATTACCTAAAAAATTTTAAAATTAAAAAGAAAGTTAAAAATTCCGTCCGATAAACTTGGCAATATTAACATATCCCATTGATAAAGAAGTAATAAACAACTGTTTTTATAATAAATAACTATTTAGATTTATAGATTTATGTTGCTACAAAAATTTAAAATAAACAAGCAAATAACTTTTTTATAATAAATCCTTAATGATCTTTTATTTTTTAGTTTCGTAGCGATATTTCTTTTTGTATCCACTAACAAAAGAATAATCCTTTAAAAAGTTTAAAATTAAATTTATATCTTCGCAATTAATGGATATGTGATTTATTTCTTTCTTCTTTGATTAGACCTAATAAGTATGGGATTGCTAAGAAGGGCATATATATGAGAGCAATTTCAACCAAAGCGTTATAAAATATTACCACAAATTCTATTATTGGAGGCGCTCTTCGTAAGTTTGAATAAGTTCCATCAGCGTTTTTGGTACCAATTTCTACCCATCTTTGCCCAGATAACCAATATACAAGATACCATATACACCCTAAAATAAGCATTACAAGAAACATATATAACCCTCTCTTTCTGGATTCTTTACCTGTCTTAATCAACCAATATATTGCAGGAGCAACTAACGGAATTATCAACAATCCCCAAATAGGAAATACCTCTCTCCGAGACGGAACATCTCCTCCAACATTCGGAGTATAAATTCCATGACTAAACATTATTAATGTTATCGCCACAACTACAATTCCTAAGGCTAACACGCTGTACTTTCTCGTTTTCCTATCAATATATAAATCTGTTATAAACAGTGCCATAATCCCAACTGTTGTTCCTTCGGCAAGCCCTTGAAGGGGAATAGAAAGCCACATTGGAATTTCTTTTCCGAATAGAAAACGATGCGGCATATCACGAATTCCCGTTATTTGGAGTAATAATTCAACTGAACTCCAAAAAATAAAACCAGTTATAAAAACCCACACATAATCTTTTTTCGCTTTCCATTTCCAATCAATTATACAAATAAGTATCGCCACAATAGCAAATAGTAACTTGAAATCGTATTCTTCACCCCAAAATCCTCCTCTTGTAATAAATACGCTTTCAAATAACATGATATTTAAAAGTTTATATAATTTATAGAAAATCTTTTGTATATTTGTATTAAACTTGATTTAAAAAATATTTTAATAATTACGCTTTCCAATAGCTTTAAAAATTTTTAAAATCAACCAAATTTTAAAACTAAATTTGCTCTTCATTTAATCCGTTTGAGATTTGTAGAAATAATAATATAATAATTCTTATATATTTTTAATCTTTTAAACTAAAATAAGAAAATTAGTTAAAATTTGATTTTGAAATCTATAAATTTCACAATAAAAGACTTATTTGCTAAAAAAGAAAAGCTAACTTTCCTTGTGGGTGCGGGATGTTCAACTGATGCTCCATCGTGCTTACCTACTGGGCGTAACATGATCGAATCAATCGTTAAATATACATGTGCCCAATCAGAAATTGAAAGGATTTTGAAATTAAAAGAATTAAGATTCGAAATAATTGTGGAAATCATTCGTGACATCTTGGACAAAGATCTAAAAATTATAGATTACTACGGTCAGTGTGATAAACCAAACCTACAACATTTTTTCTTTGCAGAGATGATTAAGAAAGGGCATTTTGTTATGACAACTAATTTTGATTTCTTGATTGAGTATTCCCTACTTCAGTCAAAAATGACAAAGAACGAGATACTTCCCGTTATAACTAAGGAAGATTTTGAGAGATTCAATAACCCTGAAGAATTATTAAAGATGGGAAAAAAAACAATATATAAAATCCATGGCTCTACTAAAAATGTCATCACCGGTGAAAATACAAGAGAATCTTTAGTTGCCACTATTCAAGCGTTTGGTTCAAACAGAGAAGGCCTAAATGTGTTCCAAGTCGAACCATTCAAGCGTTCTTTATTTAACAACATTTCAAAAGGACGCTCTTTAGTTGTTATAGGGTATTCTGGAAGCGATGATTTTGATATTGTCCCAACTCTAAAAATCCTAAAGGGATTAAAAAATTTTATTTGGATTCATCACATAGAAAATGCGGGTAAGGAAAAGATATATGAAATTGATAAAAATTCTTCGGAAAACCTAGCGAGTTTTGATAAAAATAATCAAATCC
Source organism: Promethearchaeota archaeon (assembly GCA_030605085.1). The sequence goes on from JAUWBH010000164.1 coordinate 9,516, forward strand.
TTGTAGAAATTAAACAGATGAATAATGTAAATCATGTTTATCGTGTGGATGTAAATACAACAAAGTTGATTGAGAAATTATTAGACAATAAACAAAAAATAAGTTCAAATAAATTTAATTTGGATATATTAGAATGGTTTAGCAAAACTATTAAAAAACCAAGTGAAGTAATAAGCTATTATATTTCTCATAGAATTTATATTAATTTCAATAGATATAAGGACGCATTAAGATGTTCTGAAACAATATTCAGTATTTCCGAAGATACTGGAGATATTTTTATGAAAGCAACTACACTTAATAATATTGGAATAATTTATTTAGATACAGGAAATTATTCTAAAGCGTTGGAAAACTTTGAGTTCGCTTTAAATATTCATCAGGACCCTCAAGAGATATCTAATAAAGCTATAACCCTTAATAATATTGGAAGAGTTTACAAAGAACAAGGGAAATATACTGAATCTGTGATATATTATAAGAAAGCATATGAAATTTTTGAACAAGAGAATAATTTGAAATGGAAAGCTATCACGCTTAATAATATAGGAACGGTTTTCGCAATTCTAAAAAATTATTCCAAGGCATTAGAACATTTTGAACATGCAATTCAAATAGCTGAAAAAATAGGCGATTTAAATGGGAAAGCTAATCGGCTTAATAATATCGGAAACATTTATCTGATTCAAAGAGATTTTTCTGAAGCTTTAAAAAGATTTAAAGAGGCACTTCAGATTTCTGAGTTATTAGGAAATTTAAAAATTAAATCTTCAAGTCTAAATAGTATAGGAAATATTCATAATGCACAAGAAAATTTCATAGAGGCGTTAAAATATTATCAACAATCTCTCCTAATTGATGAAAAGTTGAATAATTTCAGAGGTCAATCTATTTTATTGACTGACATTGCGGAGATTTATCGAAAACAAGGATTTTTTAAAAATGCATTAAAGCATGTCAAAAAAGCTCTCAAAATTGATGATTATTTAGTAGATTTAAATAAAAAGAGCATAGATCTGCACCTTATTGCAGAAATATATAAAAATCAAGGAAATGATCAAGAGGCATTAAAATATTATAAAAAAACACTTGAAATTACCTTAAAACTAAATATGGGAGAAATAACTGTTAATTGCCTTAGTAATATAGGGAAAATTTATGTAAAACAAGGTAAATATACTGAAGCGCTAAATGCATACAATCAAGCTCTTCAGGAAGTTGATATTTTGAACTTATTGGCAGGAAAAGCAACAATTCTAAGTACGATTGGAAATATTCATTATACGAGAGGAAATTACTCAAAAGCTTTGAACATTTATAATAAAGCTCTCAATACAAATATAGAATTAAGCGATCAAAGTGGAAGAGCAAATACACTTAAGTCAATTGCTCTAACTTACACAGCTCAAGGTAAATATTCTCAAGCTATAAAACAATTTAAAGAAGCGTTTCAAATTTATAAAACCTTAAACGATTTAAATAACATTTCAAATGTACTTTATAAAGTTGCGGATATTTATTACAAGCAGGATCGATATCGCAAGGCATTGATTATGTTTAAAAAAAATCTTAAAATTGATACAAAATTGGGTAATCTTAGAAGTAAATCCTGTATGGAATGGCATATAAAAGAAGCGCTAAAATCGGGCGCCACGGAAGAACAAATAATTGAAGTCGTTGAAGTTTCAATTGAAATGGGAGGGGGCCCTGCAACTGTTTCAAGTAGATTTGCCTTAAAGGTGCTTGAATATTATACACATATAAAAAATAAATAAGAAAAACGCATATATCCCATTCTTAAACATTTATTTAATTGGATAATAATTAAATAGTATAAATTTGAATGTAAATCAACTAGATCAAAACTATATTAAGGATTATAATTTTACATTTTAATAATGCCGATTATAGGAATAAACTTAGAAAAATGCATAAATTGTAAGCAGTGCATAAAAGAATGTCCTATTCGAAATTTTAGCATGGATGAAAAGCAGAAACAAACTTTTTTCGACGATTCGAGAGGTTGTATATTATGTGGTCATTGTATCGCGGTTTGTCCGGAAAATGCGATAAAATATAAAAACATGGAAGGTGAATCATTAGATTTTGAAGCACGCCAAGATCCTAACGATTTAATTTCATATAAGGCAATACATCAGTTTTTACGTGCTAAAAGGTCAATCAGACAATATAAACGTAAAAAAGTTCCTAAAGAAATAATTAAGAAAGTTATAGATTCAATGAGATATGCCCCAACAGGAGCGAATATGCGGAACTTAAAATGCCTTGTAATCTCAAACGACGATAAAATAAAATTATTATCAGATTCAATTATAGATGCATTAGAATCAGGAGAAGGTAATAACAGGTTAAGAAGAATGAGAGATAAAGGCATAGATCCAATATTTTATAACGCCCCTCACGTGCTAATTTTTTATTCGAAAAATCCTTGGGATACTAGAAATGCCACTATTGCTATGACATATGGTATGTTAAGCGCTCAAACTTTGGGTTTGGGAAGCTGCTGGATTGGATATGCCCACGGAATTCTGATGGAAAATACAGAAATATGTACAAAAATTACTGGTATTCAAACCCATGTTTTAGGTGTTATGACAGTCGGTTATCCAGCAGTGAGATATTACCGAGTACCCCCTCGTCCTCCATTAGAAATCAGAGGAATTGATGACACATATAGTTAATATATACTAAAGGATTAATCTTAAAAAAATAAATTAATTTATTATTTGAAAAAAGCTCGAATAGTTTCAATAACTTTTATTCCCCTTTATATCTAATTTTTTAATTTAACCGTTTATACATTTTTCTCATTATTTTATAGATATTTAGGTATTCCGTGAAGAGTTTATCGTAGATCTCTCTATTTTCCGGATTTGGTTTAAATACATTTGAAATTTGAATATGTTTTGCAATATGATCCCATTCGATATATCCAAGTCCAACTGAAGCAATATATGCAGCACCTCGAGCATTTGCTTGAATTGGATCTTTGACTTGCTTAATTCTCCGATTAAGAACATCAGCAAATATCTGGCACCAAACATTGCTATTAGCACCTCCACCTATAATATTGAGTTCCGGCATGATAAGATCTCCTCTTTTAATTCCAGGTCTTTCCTTTTTAACCCATTTTTCAATGAATTTTTCTACATAAATAAACAACCATCGTATATTATATGCAACACCTTCAAATATTGCTCTTATTAAGTGCTCACGAGTTGTATCCAAAGAAAGATTATATAATCCTCCACGAATAGTATGATTTTCTACAGGAGTTCTCTCCCCAATAAGCCAAGGGGTAAAAATAAGATTATTAGCTCCAGCGGGAACATTCTCTACGATTCTATCAAAAATTTTATACACATCAGGCACAGCTTCTTCTTTTAAAAGCTCATCTTTATGATATAAAATATTGTCTTTTAGAAAAGATAAAGATCCTCCAGCAATATCTTGTTCGTTTGCTAAAAGATATTTACCAGGGATTGCGGATGCTACTGTTCCGATATTATGAAACATATCTGTTTTTTTATATGGTATATGACAATTTATCCAATCGGATGTGCCTACATATATATTTCCCTCATAATCTCTAACGGCTCCAGAACCTATAGCCGCTGATAGAAAATCAGAAGCACCCATAATAACTTTAGTATCTTTTTCTAAACCTAATTTATCTGCCACCTCTTTTGTTATTGACCCTAAAATATCAGTTGAATTTTTTAATTCGGGAAATTTATTAGGATCTACTTTTAATATTTTTATTAACTTTTTAGAATAATAGATATTGTTAATATCTCTAATATCTGTTACCCAATGCATACCAATTGTAGGATAAGAACTAGCAAACTTTCCAGTGAACTTTAAATTCACATAATCCTGGGGTTCTAAAAACTTAAATACCTTATTATAGATATCCGGTCTTTCATTTTTCAACCAAAGAATATGGGCAGTCGGATCTTTATCAGATCTAGTAGGTCCACCCCCTGTTCTTTTAATCCAGGCAAGAGCTTTTCTTAAAGAATATCCTGAAACTTTTATTAGACTCCTATTAAGTTTTTTAATATATGGTGCTCCTCGGGAGTCCATCCAAATTATGGCGTTCATTAAATGATTACCATCTTTATCAACTGCAACTGTCCCGCTCCATTGACTTGTATTACAAACTCCAACAATATCTTCTATTGGTACATTACCCTTATCGATGATTTTCTTAGATGTATTTAATATAGCATTCCACCAATCATTAGGGTCTTGTTCGGCGCCGCCGCCCTCGTATAAATATAATGGCACCTTCTCAAAAACCCAA
>JAUWBH010000056.1 GCA_030605085.1 Promethearchaeota archaeon
GAATTTAAATAATCTTTAAAAATTGGATCATCTTTCTCTAAAATGAACTCGTCCTTAATAGGATCGCTTTTTACATATACAATCAACGAACCAGAAGTAATTAAAGTAATTTTTTGATAATATATTTTAAATAAAGGATTATAAGGTAAATTGATAACGTCTTTAGACCCTCCTAACCCAAATTGGGCTAAAATATTTGTTGAAACTTGACTTGTTAAAGTAAACAATAAAAAAGATCTAAAATCGTTTAATTCAATAAAACAAGTAAAATCCTTAAAAAAATCGTGAATTTTATTGACTTTCTCTTTTAACTCTTTAGACATGTTTTTTCACAGTAGAATCAAATTCTTGACTTAAATAATTCAATGAATTAATAATTCTAATTAAATTATTCTAAATTTATAATTCTAAAGTTCTCTTATGATATGATTTTTGCACATTGAACAAAAGTTAATTTAATTAAATTAAATTAAATTAAATTAATGGTGTGGTTAACGAAAAAAGATTTTCCTGGCACATTATTTTTAGTAGTAGGAAACTCTGGTTCGGGGAAGGACTCTATAATTAAGGGAGTGTCTAAAAAATATCCCACAAATTTAAAAAAACTATATATCGTAAAAAGATTTATTACGAGGTCTCCTTCAAAAACAGAGAATAATTATTCTATAACTCCTGAAAAATTCAAATCAATGGAACAACAAGGTAAATTCGCCTTAAAGTGGCACATATATCACTTAGATTATGGAGTTTCGATAGAGATTGACGAGTGGTTAAAAAAAGGACATCCTATAGTTGTTAACATTAGTAGGACCATTATAGCACAAGCGAGAGAGCTATACGAAAATATTAAAGTTATTTTTATCGAAGTTCCTTTTGAAATTACCTTACAACGAGTAAAAGAGCGCAGCAGAGAAAGTGGAGAACTTCTAGACGAGAGAATAGAAAGGGCAAAGACTCATCAAAAATTTCCGACTGCTGATTTCGTTGTAGATAATTCTGGAAATTTAGAAGACGCAATTGAACAATTTTTAAATTATGTTGTAAATATAATAGAAGAAAATGAAAAAGCTTAGATTTATTAAAATCAATTGAATTAGGTAAAATTTTTTTATTAGAAGGAATTATTTAATATTATAATTAGCTAAAAATGGCCCGGTTTGTATAGTGGTTAGTGTTAAGATTAAATGTATCTTAACAACTAATATTGGGGACAATTTTCATATTCTTATATGGAATCCCTACTGTGAATCCCTAGAGGTTCAGAATATATAAAACTCACCGGGGAAAGACGGGTTCAAACGATGAGAAGTTTCTTTTCAACGGAACAATTCCCGTACCGGGCCCTCCTTATAATTCATACTTTTTTTAAGACTTAAATTGATTTTTAAACTTAGCTTATTTTTTAAGATAAAGGTAAAGTACAAAATTAAAATCGAGTTGATTATTTACTATTACATAGAAAAATGAAAATAGAAGAGTTCTACTTAGACTTATTCAACGAAGCATACATCACCAGGTTGCGCACATGAAACAATATTTAAAGGAAGAGAACCTTCGAGATATACTAGGATGGGAAAGAATTGCCCCTGTCCCTATTTGTATGGGTGGAGATTATCGTGCCCTTACTTTTTGCTGTAAACCCGGGTATTCGTTAACATTTGGATTTAAATGCAAACGGGACGCAATTTTACGGGAATTAAAGCTTACCGATGAGGAATTTATAAAAATTAAAGAAGATTTTTCTAAGAAAAACGATTGGGATTCTGATATTGTCTGTTTTGGCACAATAGCTTATTGTTGTATGAGGCGTGGCGGTTGTCCTAGAAGAGATCCTGCCTTAATGTTGAGATATCCTAATATGACTAAAGAAGAGTTTATGAAAATTTATTTCCAAAAAAAGAAAGAATTGGCAAGGGTTATCCTAGAAAGTATTAAAGATCCAGAAGCAAAAAGAAAGGTAAAACCTTATTTAGAATTGTTTTAAAAATTGAAGATCTGGAGTAATTACTAATTTTGATATTTTGATAAAATAATGTAAATTGGAGAGGGCTTCATATTATTCAAGAATTAAATTTGATTAAAACTGGTTCTTTATCTGCCGAAGCAGGTGAATCCATCGATGCTAAATACTATAAATTTCATAATAATCTAAAAAAGCTAGGAGATAGTTCCGTTACCCATATAAAATATGATGGAAAACATTATTTAGTTGATACCGGATTTGCCAATGAATTAGATTTGAGGAAAAAAAATAAGGAATTTAATAAACGCACACTAAAACACGATCTAAGCCTTAAAAATTTAAAATTTAGGGACATTGAAGGGATATTTATAACGCATTGGCACGCTGATCATTTTGGGAATCTGAGTTTGTTTCCAAACGCAAAAGTTTATTACTACGAGCCCAGTAATAAGATAAATATTAATTATTTTTCTAAAATATATGGATTCAAATCAAAGCTCCCTGGTAATAGACTCAAAGAAAAAGATTCATTTGCGGGATGTGTATTATTTCCGACTGAGGGACATGTGAATCATCATTGTTCTCTCATTGCCGATTATAAGAGTTTAAAATTTTGCATGGCAGGAGATGCTATAGTGTCCCAATCTTATTACGATAAGGGTGCTGTATGGATGTATAATTCAGGAAATCTTGGAGAAGATAAATGTAAAGAATCTATGAAAAAAATTATCGAAGTAGCGGACATTATTATCCCAGGACACGGTCATGCATTCCAAAATTATAAAAAAAAAGAATTTTAACTAAAAGAATCAAATAAAGTGCAAAAAAATTTAATTTATATAAAATATTAAAATATGTAACAGGTATAGAAATTTTTTCTTTATAATTAAAAAACATGGAAAAACACAAAAGGGAGAACGATCTTTTGATAGAAGGTCTTTGGATACTGGAAAAAAGTTCAGGAATATGCATATTTGAGGAAAACTATTTAGATTTCACAAAAGGAAATGTTTCAAGCGAAATGGTTGGTTCATTTTTAGCTACTATTTTAACATTTGCTGGAGAAGCATTTACCGGTGAACTGCAACACATAAAATTTTCTAATAGAAAAATATTATTCAAATTTTCTGAAAATGTTTTATTTATAATTGCTATAAATGATAGGAACTCAGATAATAGCATTGAAATAGATAAAATTTACGATGAAATTGCCAATAAATTTAACGAAAAATTTCAATTTGTTTTTAAAAATGGTGATTGGAATGGAAATACTAACATATTCAATAATTTTGCCGATGATTTAAAGAAAATAGTGAAAAAGGAGCCAATCAAAGTTAAATTCCTTCAAAAATATGATTTTAAAGAGTACTTAAAAAAAATTGAAGAGATTATCGCAAAGAAAAAAGCCAGCCTTATTAAACATAAAAAAAGGCTTGAACGGTATATCGAACATAAAATAAAAAAGAGACGACATTGAATTAGGTTTTCTTTTTTTTAAAAAACAAGAAGATTTTCTTTAAAAATGAATTTCTTTTTTATCCTACGACAAATAGGTAAATCTTAAATATAAGGTAATTGTTACATAATGTAAGAGAATTTCAAAGATGTTTATTAATGATTTAATAAAACCCTCGCGCGCTATAATTAGAGTGATAAGAATGACATTAGAAAAAATCCAAGCGCATCCAGAGAGAGCCGATGTTTATCTTAATAGAGTCATTACTCCTCATGAATCCGTTCATGAAATTGATAAACTCATCATTAAAAATATTTTTTTAGAAGAGTTCGCAAGAACTATGAAATAATTTGTTTTCTAATGAATCTCTTTTAAAAATAAAAATTAAATAATAAGAAAAAAAAGATTAAATTAGTTTATTTTCGATTAATTTTTGTAAAGATCCATGGAACAAATAGAAAAACGACAAAAGATAAAACTGCATACCTTATAAATCTAAGAAATACATTTCCGTGAATTAAGAAGCTTAGAACGATATAAAGGACAAGTGTAATAATCAAGCCTAATATTAGGTTAATTATTTTCCATTTCTTATCTACTTCTGATGGTTGATAATTTACATATTTATTCTCCAATAGATATCCAACAGATAATCCTAACAACGCCCCCATGACTTGACCAAAGGCACCACTGTCTGAGTAAATAGGAGGATTTTCAACAAGTTCTAAACCGGATGTAGGAAATAATAAAACTCCAATTAAAAACAGCGAAACGGATAATGCGCTGGCGATTAATATTTTTATTATTAAATTAAGCGTATTAAATTTTTCTGCAATAATCGGTTCTAGATATATAAAAGCTATTAATAATCCAATACCTATTAAAAGGCCTCCAATGATATCTTGAAGGTCGTGAACGCCAATAATTATCCTTGAAATTGCGACAAGAAATATAAAAATTGAAAGAATAACAGGAACAACATATGGTTTAGGTTTGTCTTTAAATTCATACGCAATATATCCCCATGTGGCTATAGCGGCTTGTGTGGTTGATGATGGAAAACCATAACTCGTTTCAATGTAACCATATTCTGCATTTGGGTCAACATTAGTAGGTGGTCTTGGGTCTTGGAATATTGATTTAAGAAATGCATTAAGAGATATAGCAAATATTAAACTTAATGCTAAGTTTTTAGCAAATTTTTTATCATAGATAAAATAAAAGACAGCAATTACAACTATTAAAACTAAAGGTTCACTTGTAGATGTTATGACTTGAAAAATAGCTTGAACAATCGTATTCTCTATATAAAACGCTTCGTTATACCCTAAAGCAAATAAACTAATACCAGCTACGAATATAATTATAGATATTATTCCTATAATTGTTAAAGCCTTTTTTGATAAAATATTTTCCTGTTCAGACATTTTAATTTACTCCGATCAATGTTATTGATTTTTTTTGACTATAAATAAATAATTATTTTATTAAATAAATAAATAAATTTAAAAAAAAAATTCAATTTATTTTCGATTAATTTTTGTAAAAATTAACGGTAGTAAAGTGGTTATGGCAAAAGCTAATATACAGTATCTGATGAACCTTAAAACAACATTACCGTGTAATAACAGTTCTAGAATGAAAAACAGCGTTAATACAATTAGGAGCCCTATAATTAAGTTAATTATTTTCTGTTTTGCATTCAGTTCCGATGGTTGATAGTCTATATATTTGTTTTCTAATAAGTATCCAACAGAAAACTCTAATATTGCTCCGGTAGCTACAGAATAATAACCAGCATCAGAATATTTAGGGGCATTTTCAACGAGGTTTAATCCAGATGTAGGAAACAAAAGAGTTCCTAATAAAAATAAAGAGATACAAACTACAACGACGATAATAATTTTTATTGACAAATTAAGCGAATTGATTTTTTCAGAGAAAACTGGTTCTAAATAAATAAAAGCAATTATAAATCCAATACCAATCAAAAGTCCACCAATGATGTCTTGTAAGTCGTGCATACCTATGATAATCCTAGAAATTGCAATAAGAAAAATTATTGCTGAAAGAATACCTGGAATAATATAAGGTTTAGTTTTATCTTTAAATTTATGTGCCATGTACCCCCATACCGCAACGGCATTTACTGCGTGTCCCGATGGAAAACCATAATCAGTTTCGAGATACCCATATTCTTCTCGTGGATCAATATTAGTAGATGGTCGAGGGTCCTGAATTACATCTTTAATAAAGGCAAAAAGATAAACGGACAGTAATAAACTGAAAGCAACATTTTTAGCAAATCTTTTATCATAAACGATAAAGATAAAAGCAAGCAGAATTATAAAAAATACCGGGTCACCCATGAAAGTTATGATTTTAAATATCGTTTGAACAACTGCATTATCAACATAAAAAGCTTCGTTATATCCTAAAGCAAGCAATATAATCCCGATTACAAAAATGAGAGCAGATATAATTCCGATGATGATTAAACCAGTTCTGGACAAAATTTCTTCTTCTTGGTCAGACATTTTTAATTCTCGCTCTAATTGATAATAATATTTATTTGAATTGTTAGAAAATAATTTTTTATAGATATATTATCTTCAGTTAATTAACTATTTATACTTAAGATATATTTGCTTTTACAGAAATGTAAATTTAAATTGATTTTCAAGTTAAAAGGTAATCCCTTGAGAGAGATTGAGAATAAAATTCCAGATTTTTTAGTAAATTTAATCCAGAATCCTAAACAATTTCAAAAAAAGAGCCCTAAAGTTCCTTTCACAGTTGAGGAATTTCAAAAAATTACCGACTTAGCAAGAAATCATCTAAATGACCTTCCCAATCTGATGGTTTTAAGCGATATTTTTGAAGATGTACTTATTGTAGGAGACACTCATGGTTTTTTAGAGTCAACACTAAGAATTATACAATCCTTTTTGAATGAAAAGGTAGAAAGCTTATTATTTTTGGGAGATTATGTTGATCGAGGTCCAAATTCTTTAGTGAATTTTGTTTTAATCCTTGCTCTTATGCTAGCATGGCCCAATAGAGTAGCATTACTAAGAGGAAACCATGAAAGTATTGAGATGAATTCGGTATATGGATTTAAAAAGGAACTTCTTTCATATTATTCTTCTATCGAGGAATATAAGAAGATTGAGGTCATGTTAGACCTTATTTACGAACATCTCTCTCTTATGGCTATTACACCAAAACGATCGATTGGTTTACACGCAGGTATTCCAAATGGAATAAAAAGCGTAAAAGAATTGAAAATTATTCCTAAGCCACATAGTTATTTGTTGTTTAAAATATCTAATCCGGACATGCGCATAAAAATGTATAAGGTATTGGAACAAATTCAGTGGAACGACCCTCGAGAACATCAACTTACAAGATTCTTGGAGTCTACTAGAGGTCCAAACATATACTTTTTTAACGATGAGGTTGTTTACGATTTTTTAAGGAATAGCGATGCAAAACGAATCGTTAGAGCACACGAATCTTCGAGAGGTGGTTTCCAATGTCTTTTCAATGGAAAATTACTACATATATTTTCATCAAAGCCTTATTTTGGTAAGGTTCCACGAGCATATACAATTCACGAACAAAAAAATGGAGAGACAATTCTTAGGAATCTTAATTTCAATCCTGTTAGAGAAATTTAAGTTATTAAGGTAAAAAAGCGAAATTTTTAATCAATCTTAATATTCTTACGTTTTTCGTCAATTTTTTTCAATTTTACTTCTAATATGCCATTCTGAAGCCTCGCTTTTGCGTAATCAGAATTGATGGCAAAAGGAAGTTCAATTTCTTTGCGATAATTTCTTCCAAAACTATTTGATTTGGTCGATATCGTTAAGGAATGACTTGTTGCTTTTAATTCTACATCATCCTTCTTGACTCCCGGCATTTCAGCTATAACGATAATTTGATCGCTTTCTTCACTAATTTCAACTAAAGGCTCTCTAGAAGATTGGATCTTTGGTTTTCCTGAAGGTTTTTGTTTAATATTTCCAAAGGAATCTATTTTAGGCTTCCCATCTGGTCCAATATTAACATTGAATCCATACATGACGGGACCTTTCCATGGAAATTTGTCTTTATTCTTAATAAATTCTTTTCTGATATCCTCAGGAGAGAGATTTTGAAATTCAGGGGGTAAATGTTTCGACATTTTTCGAAAAATCTCATTAAATAAATATTTAAATTTTTTAGATTTAAAGAGTTTATTTGGATCGGAAAAATCTTTAAAGAAATCAAAAGGTTCAAGCGAATCATCTTCATCGTCTTCGTCTTCATCTTCATTTCTTCTTGACAAAATTCATCAACTCCTAAAAAATTATTGATTTTCTTATATATATTCTAGAAAAGAATATTTAGGTTAATAAATTTTTTTCAGAAAAAATCAAAACTTTTTACAATAACTAAAATAATAGTGATTGTTCGATTAAATTTAATAATGTGTATTTTTAATTAAATGCATAACGGCTAAAAACTTAATATCTTAAATTCTATAAAAGATTTTTTAAGATAATAAAATATCTTCTTATTTTAATAACATAAAATAAAAGAGGAGATCGATATTTACTCAGAATTAAGTGATGACGACAAAGAAATGTATTTAGATGTGTTGCGTGAAACCCCAATGTTACCATTCTCAAATTTTGTTAGCAGAGGAGATATCCCTGATAAAGTAGATGTTGCGAGACCTAGGAATTACATAGATCGAGAAATGTACAGGCTCGTGCGTCAGACCTATAGGGACAGATCCAGTAGACTGATTCCTCTTTTAGGATCAGCAGGTACTGGGAAAACTCATGCGTATCACTCGTTCAAAGATAAAGAGCGAGAAAATAGAAAAAAATTAGCACAAACAGAGGTGTCTCAAGAAATTGAAGTTAACCAGTTCGAACCTGTAGATTGGACAATAATTTACGTTCCAAGCCCTCCAGCTTCAATTCGGGTTTTGCTTCATATATATACCTGCATTATTGAAGAAATTGGGCCAGATCTCCTCAATATTGTTTCTGAAAAATTGGTGGAAAAATGGGGTGGCGTAAAGAAAGGTTTATTTCAGAAGCCCAAAATTGAGGAAGTAATTCAGAAAGGAATAAGAGAATTTCCGGGAGTTTTTGCGGATTGTGTAAAAGCATTAGTTTTATTCCAATTAGATAAAAACAGGAAGACATTGGCCGAACGATGGCTTTTAGGAGAAAGTCTTGATCAAGATGAGTTAAGCGATTTAGGAATAAATTCTGTGATCGAAGATGATGACATATGTTTAGCTATGATAAAAATCATCACAGATAATTTAGATCGAGTGCTTATTCTGTATTTTGACGAGCTTGAATCTCCTTTCCGTATGCACGGCGAAGTTGCTGAACGAAAACTTCTTGAAATATTGAAACGGCTTTATAACGAAGTTAAAGGTTTGGTTATAAGCGTGGCGGTATTAAAAGAAATTTGGCCGAGAATCTTAGAGATCGCGGATCAGCCTTTACGCTCGCGAATGGAGCCGGAACAGGAATTAAAACCCTTCAGTTTAAACGATTTAAAAATATTTTTTAGCAAATCAATGGAAACATTTTGGGACGAAAACAACTTAAATCCTCCTTTGTACCCATTATTTCCGCTGAATGAGAAAATAATCGAACTCATATACGAGAAAACTAAAGGAAATCAACGTAATTCTATTAAGCTTTGTAGAGTATTTATAGACAAATTAATAGAAGAAGAAATGACCCTTCGGGAGCTTATGGAAGCAGGAGTAGACTTTGTGGCGACAGTTAAACCTCCATCTGAAAGAGAAGAGGAAACGATAGATTTCTCCAAGCCAAGGGAGGCTATTAAGAAAAAGATCGAAGATATTCTCGCAGAAGAAGAATATACAATTGATGTTAATCCCCAATCCGTAGCGGGAGCCGCGTTAAAATGCATAAATATGGTCGGAGACCAAAAAGAAAAACAATATAAAACTCAGATGGAATATAAATTCATGCTCGGCAAAAGAACGCAAACGATTGCAGCGTTAATTGAATCGGAAGGTAAGAAATGGGGTTTAGAGATATCATCCATTAAAACATTTGACAGGAGTGCAGGTGTAGCAGGATATTACGCCGCTAAACGTTTAAAAGACGCAATTGGGGAAGGTGCAATTAACAATGGTTTATTAATTGTTCCAATTGGAACGGGCGGGGCCAAATATGAGATGATGTTGGAAAATACACCTAATATTCGAAAAGTAGAAATAAATAACGAAATAGGAGAAAAACTGATAGAAAATGCGTTGAAATATCCTACAAAAGAAGGTTGGGATATAGCAAAAATAATATGGCAAGATATAGGTGATTATGAACCTCCTATTGTGGAAGAACCCTCCTCAGAAGAAGATGCAGTAAGTAATGACAACACTAACAATTAAATAAGTCTTTATATTCTCTCGATATTTTGTTTAAAAATATTTAAAGCTCTTTTATTAAATTCTTTATGTTATCATCGAATTTTTTTAATTCTGATGCATTTTTAGAAGCATTTTGAGCATTATTTTTTAATTTCACCAAGAGGTCTTTTATCTTATATTCTTCGAGGGAATTGGAAAGTTTTATATTCTTTTCAATCAGAGGAATAACATTTTCGTAAATGTCTACATCTGGAAGCTTTAAATCCGCCAGAGTTTTTTTAATACCTTTATTTATCGCATCAAATGTTTTTAAAACATCCGTTAAATCTCCTACTTTTTTACCTTTTTTCCTTAAAATTTTTACCATTTCTAGTTCTTGAATTTGTTCTGCTAAGTCAGCGGCTTTAAGATAGCTTTTTTTAGCTTTTTTAAATTGAAATTCCTTGTGGTATTGTTCAGCTGAGATTACTTCTTGAGATAATTTTTGAGGAATTTTTTCCCCTAAATCAATTAATTTTTTTGCTTCTTGAAGTTTTCCCTCGTCAAGCAATTTTTTAGTTTTCTCGTTAATAATGTCCTTAATTTTAACAGGGTTTTTTAGATTTTGCATAAAACTCAAATTTCTATTGATTAATTATTTGTTAATATCTTTATTTGATATCTTTATGATAATTAATTTAATATATTATTTTAACAGATCGGTAAAATGTTATAAACATTTATAAAATCTTATAAAAATTCAAAAAACGGGTTTTCTCCCTTATTTAAAATAGAGAAGACGCACATTATATCTTTAATTCTAAAACGAAGAAAAGGTGAGTAAGAAAAAACACAGATTACGCAAGTAATCTGTTTTTTTAAAGAAATTTCCAAATTTTTATAAATAATTATAAGGTTATTGAGTTAATAAGTGCTTTAATTCAAGTTTTTATTTGATACGAATCTAAGAAATATTGTTTCAACAGTTTGTTGAAATTTGATAATTATTGATAAATTTCGGTTAATTTTTGTTCTATTTTAATTTAATAATAATAAAGATGATTGTTTATGGTTTGCAAAATTGAGGACACTTATTGTGAAGCTTTTGAGGGGCTTTGCGTTCAACTGATGGTTACTGCGCAAAGCACTGAATTTCTTAATAGAGCTGCGAACGCATTCACCGCCCTTCCTTCAACGGTCTTTGGGGATGCAGAGGGGGGGATAGTTAGGTGGCTCTCTGAAGAACAAACGATTGACGGAAGGTTGGGAGCTATTATTCAATTATGGATAACTGGAACAGGCAAAAAAGCTACTGCGAAATTTTACGACCGACTAGGCAGAAGAATAAGGCAAGGAATTCTTGTAGTTCCTACAACAGCAGTGTTTGATTACTATCCTAAAAAAGTTGAAACAAAATTTAATATGATGAATAATGTCGGTCATTGTGGAGATGGATACGAAGAGATTGAAGAAAAACACAATCGCAAATTAATTTCTGTTCCGATCATGATGGGATACGATTTTTTAATTGAAAAAAAGCTTTCCTACGCCAAGGGGGTTATGGGAGGTAATTTGTGGTTATTTTGCGACACAATTGATTCTGGAATTAAAGTTGGAAGAGAAGCCGTTAAAATAATCGCGGAGATTGACAATGTTTGTACGACTTTTGACGTATGTTCCGCAGGATCTAAGCCAGAGACAAATTTTCCAGAAATAGGACCTTCAACGAATCATCCATATTGCCCCACTCTTAAGAATAAATTAACTGCTGGTGAATTTAAAGTTCCTGATGGTGTAAAATCTATACCTGAAATTGTATTTAATGCTCTTGACATAGATACTGTAGAAGAAACTATGCTAAAAACCATAGAAGGGATAATTGAAATGGATGGTTTAATAAAAATTACTGCCGGCAATTACGGGGGAAAGCTAGGAAAATTTAAAATTTACTTGAGAGAACTAGGCCTTAAAGAAAGTTATTTCACTTAATTATCTTCAATCCTCCAAGTAGAACTCCCCATTTCATGGGATGTAAGGTGAGGATATTTTACTTCAAATACACGATCGATATCATCAAGAGGTAAATCTGATGTCACTCCTCTATCTCTAATATATTCTCCAAATAGATTGCCATCATTGTCATAGGGGGGAAAAACACTATCATGAGTGCCGTTGAATTCACACATAGGTAAAAATCCTCCTTTTATTGCGGTTTCTTTGTCAAATGAAGGTGTTAGTTTCACCCATCTATTATTTAAGTAAATCTCTGAGTAGCCATGGTAATACATCACGTTTGTTCCCATTCTATCAATTACTTTTTGAGAGATTTTATGATTAACTAGATCTAATAAGTGAATCCTCGCCGGGAGACCAATTGCTCTAGCCAATGTTGATAATAATATTGACTTAGAGACACAAAAACCTATTTTTCTACGCATTGTAACACTTGCTTTGAAATTATTTTTAATCTTAGGTCTGAATAATCCCATAGTGTACTTTATCTCGTCCCTCACCCAATAAAATAAAGCAATAGCTTTTTCTTTATCAGTCTTTAGGCCTTTAGTAATTTCAAGAGCTTTTTCTTTTACTCTTTCATTATCGAAGTCATATAATTCACTTGATTTGAGGTATTGTTCAAAATCTTCCATATTAATGAAAAATATTATTCCCTTTAAAATTTAGTTTTAAATTAGAGGTATTAATTTTTTAATAATTTGATACTAATTTTATTAATACAAATATCATTTCTTATTAAATGCTTTTTCAATCGCAAATTTATATTTTTTAAGAATTATTCGTTTAATCTCATTAAAAGGTAAATCTGCGTAAACACCTCTATCCTTAATATATTCTATGAAAGGATTACCATCATTATCGTAATGAGAGAATATTGCATCGTTTTCTCCATTAAATTCCACTAAAACATAGCCTGCGTTATTTGACATTTTTTTGTCAAAAGCAGGAGTTAATTTTATCCATTTACCATCTAAATATATCTCAGAGTACCCATGGAAAATAAAAATGTTGGTTCCTAATGTATCAGTAACTCGTTGGGAAGTTTTATGGTTAATAATATCAGCTAAATGAAGTCGAGCAGGAATATCTATTGCTCTTGCTAATGTGGATAATAAAACAGCCTTAGAAACGCAAAAACCATAACCTCTACGCAAATTCGTGCTAGCTTTAAAAGTACTTTTTGTCAAAGAAAAAGACCCTTGCAAGTATTTGATTTTATCTCTTACCCAATAGAATAATGTAATTGCTTTCTCTTTATCTGTTTTTAACCCTCTGGTTATATCAATTGCTTTACCTTTAACTCTTGGTTTATAAAAATCAAAAAATTGAGTAGGTTGAAGATATTGTTCTAAATCCACCATATATACTATAAATCATCTCTTTTAGGGAATTCTGTTCTTGAAAACATTTTAGGATAAGATTTAGTAAATATTTCAACAATTTGATCGATGGGTAGATCAGAATATGTGCCATAATCTTCAACATATTCTACAAAGGCATTTCCTTCTTCATCATGGGATTCAAAAAGGGCATCATGACTGCCATCAAACTCAATTTCAGGGAGGAATCCTGCTTTTAACGAAGTCTCATGGTCAAAAACAGGTGTCAATTTAAACCAAATCCCATTTATAAGCATTTCGCTAATTCCATGGCAATGAAATACATTTGTGCCCATTAGATCCGTTATTTTTGGATTAATTTTGTGGTTTATTATATCAGCCATACGAATGCGTGCAGGAATGCCTACAGCACGAGCAAGAGTAGATAATAAGACTGCTTTTGACATACAAAAACCATTTTTCCTCCTTAAAGTTACTGAAGCTTTAAGATTGGCTTTAATTTTAGGATTATACGTATACATATTGTATTTAATATTATCTCTTACCCAATAAAAAAGAGCTATTGCCTTATCTTTATCAGAACTTAGACCTTTAGTTATCTCAAGGGCTCTATTATTTACCCTTTCTTTATGAAAATCTAAAAATTCGGTTGGTTGCAAGTATTTTTCTTTTAATTCAACCATAAATGAAAAAGAATTTTATAATTTAATAAAATTTTCTTAAAATAATTCTTAATTGGATTTTTTATAATGCTAATTTTTCAGCAATTTTTAATAGTCAAAGATTTTTTAAAAATAAATATTTACTCATATCAGAGACAGAAACTTGAACTACTCCTCCCTAAAGGGAGGAGATTCTTTTTTCACAGAAAATTGCCTAAACAGGATTCGAGAATCTCGTTAGGTCTTACATCTTCTCCAAAAGCGTGACTTCCCGTCGTTCCTACGGTAGGTTTATCATTATTCCTAATGATCGCGACTTGTCTTTCTTCTTGTAAGATTCTAATTCCTTCGGCTTTCAGATTTTTGGAAGCGTTCTCGTCCCTATCGTGAGTCGTTCCACAATAAGAGCATGTCCAAACTCTATCCTTTAATTTAAGGTCATTGGTTTTCTGACCGCAGTTTGAACAGATCTGGCTCGAAGGAAAGAATCTATCTACTAAAACGAAATGCTTTCCTAACCATTCCATTTTATATTTCAAATATGTCTTGAATTGATGCCACGAAAAATCTAAAGTCACGGATTTTGACAATCCAGAATTAAATTTCTGCATTCCTTTAACATTTAGATTCTCTAAAACGATGGCATCGTAATTATCGGCTAATTTACGGGTAAGTTTATGTGTCCAATCCTTTTTTCGATCGCTAATTTTATCGGAATGCTTAGCTAATGTTAATCTCGCTTTTTCCCGATTCTTAGAACCTTCCTTTTTTCGAGAGAGATTTTTTTGGTGTTTCTTGGTTCTCTTCTCTTCAGAACGGTAGAATCTCGGATTAGTCAACCTAAAAGCGTCATTTACCAAAAAATCCCTTGCCGACATATCGAAAGCAATAACATCTTTTTCGTATAGTACTCGTTTAGGTTCAATGTCTTTTTGGGCTTCTAAGGTTAGCGAAACAAAATACTTGTTCGACTTCGACTTGCTCACGGTAGCGTGTTTTATTTTTTCCGAAAAAACCCTATCGTCCCTATATTTCAGCCATTTTAATTTCGGTAATTTTAGTTTCTTCCTTTCAAAATTAATCTTGATGTTTCCGTTTGTTTGCTTGGTCGTGTAGCTTTTCTTTCCTTTCTTGGATTTAAATCTCGGAAAGCTGACCTTTCTTCCTTTTTTCAAGCCTTCAAAATAATTAGAAAAAGCGTCTTGCAGGTGTTCCCTCGAAGATTGGAGCGCTATTGAATCGGCTTCTTTTAGAAACGGATACTCCTCTTTGTAGCGTTTTTCCGTCTTATATTTATAATTTTTTAGCTCTTTCTTGTCGTCTTTCAGTCGCTCGTAGACTTCATTTCTTTCTGCTAACATTTGGTTGTAAAGAAAACGACTACATCCCATCGTTTTGCTAATCTGTATCCGTTGCTTCTCGTTAGGATATATCCTAAGTTTTATGGCTTTAATCATCTATATATTAAAAAAGAAAAACATATTGTTTAATGGTTTATAGTCCGATGGTTTAGTGATTTCTTAAAAAAAAAGTCCAATTCATCTCCTCCCTAAAGGGAAGAGTTTTCTTGAACAATCACGATAAATTTAAATATAGTTTTTATTTCTTAAAACTCAAAATTTAAAATATAATAAGACCGTGGTAAATTTTGGAAGCCTTGATACTTAGTCGATTTGATCCAATATATGGTCCAAAAATATTCTTAAAAGCACCAAAAGATTTAACCGAAAATAAAATAAAAGACATTCCCTCTTTAATGGAACTTCGCCCGAAAGGTGTTTTTATTTATATATTTGAGGAATTAAAAACCGCTAATCTCTTTTTTAAAGTACCTAGTGAGCATGCAAGAGGAGGAAATGAATCATTTCTAATTTCAATAATTACAGATATTAATAGCGATCTAAAACTAACATTGGCACGAGAATTGCTTGAAAGTTTTGCTAAAGAACTTATAAATCTTGAAGATGCTTTCAAAGCGTTTGATATGGAATCGAAAGACTATAAAGGAGATCCTAATAAACTACGAGATATTGAAAGCTTATTTTTTTCATTTTTTAAATCGATTAAACCGGCAATTAAAACAATAGAAATGGCTGAATATCGATATCAGGCATTGTTTAAAGCAGCGCGTGATGCAATTTTAATAATCGATCGTAACTTAGGAATTATTATTGACGCAAACGAGGAAGCTGAGAACTTGTTTGATCAACCCCGTGAAGATATTATTGGGCTTCATTCTTCTCAGCTTAAAATGTTTAATCAAGAAATCTTAGATCCAATGAATTTAAGGATGGAAAACTCTCCCCTTTTCAAAAAATTGAGAAGGTTGAACGGAAGAACTGCGTATATGGAAGTAAGTAGAAACGAAATTCAATATCTGGATTTAATACAAGTTATCTTCCACGATATCACCGAATTAAAAATTGCAGAACAAAAACTTAAAACTCACGCTAAAAACATCGAGATTTTAAATCAGATCATCACTCTTGCAAACCAAGCCGAGAATTTATTCAAATATTTAGATAAAGTATTAGACTCTATAATTGGATTCTTAAATCTTGATGGATGTTGTATATATTTAATTGATAATTTTAAAAAAAAAGCCCATATTAAAGCTCATAAAGGGTTTCCTTCTAATTTTATCGAAAATAATAGAGTGTTAATAATAGAGCAAAATCCCTACAGAATTATTTTTTTAAATGGAGTAGCACTCTTTAACGACAATTTTCCTGAAATGGTTAGAGAATTATTAAAAGGAACTGAATTTATTTCTGCTGCGATCGTTCCTTTATTTTCAAAGTTTGAGATTATTGGAGCAATCTTTATGGTTTTAAGAAATCAAAGGCTTTTTTCAATTGAGGAAAAGGATTTGCTTATTTCAATTATTTTAGAAATAGGCACCGCAATAGAAAAGATGAAAAATGCAGAGTTTTTACTACAAAGTGAAGTTAGAAATAATATTTTACTTAATCACCTCCTCAATTACATACCCTATTCGATTTTTCGAATATCAAAAAAGGGAAGAATTTTAGATATAAAATTAGCTAAAAAAATAGAAAAAATCTTTAATGATGAGATATCACTAGAAAATTTATTAGGTAAAAATATAAGAGATTTTTTGCCATTAGAAGTTGCGGAAAAATTAAAGAATCACATAGAACAAGCTCTTGAAAAAAACGAATCAAACACTATGAAGTTTATTTTACCTGTGAGAGATGAAAAAGTTATTTTTAAAGCAGAGATAATTCCTATTGGAGAAAAAGAAGTCTTAACTTTTCTTAAAAATGTTTCAAGAATCTTTAATTAATATTCAAAATCTTTTTTAATTTACTAGCTTTCTCGTGAAATTGCAATCCAAGAGAATCATCACCCAGCTCGATACAGAGATCCCTGATTTGTTCAAATAATATTATAGTTTGTTCAAATTCTCCTTGTTCTATGGCTTTTTGGGCTTCTTCAATCAGTCTATCTCTTTTGAATAATGGCTTTAATAAAGGAGAGACTTCAGGATTCATATCTAAGACATCGGCAATAATTTGAAGCATTTTATTTTTATTTTCTGGATCTATTGCGATCATTGCATAGGTTTTTAAACCAGTAATATCTTCTATGTGTTCAACTTTCGCAGCGTTTGGTAGATCTTGTTTATTTGCTAATATTGCCGTACGAGCAAAGGGAGCTTCCTCATTTATTAACTCTATGAAATATTTGCTTTTTTCAACATTTTCCAAAGCTGAATCCGTAATTAAAAGCACTGCGTCACTACCCCTTATAAATTTATTCCAGAGAAAACTGAATTGTTCTTGACCGGCAAAGTCCCACAGAGAGAATTGAAGTTTTCCAATTTTAATTGTTGCAATGTCTCCCGTGATTGTAGGAATGTGTGTCATAGGAATTTCTTCAGATTTTATTAATTTCGTTATCGTAGTTTTTCCAACTCCAGAAAATCCTATTAAAGAGATTTTAGGCCTTAAGCTTCTATGAATAGCATCAATAGTAGGATTTATAACTTCAAATATCGAAGAGTGTGTATTATTTGTGATAATTTCACCAAATAAATTTAAAAATTCTTTCTTTAATTTGTGTAACTCTAATTTGATGTCTTCAAAATCGTCAGTTAATCCATTAATAAACAAAAAAAGCAGATTTGAACTTTTTTCTGCTGTATACGATACTTTATACTTAAAAAAATCGTAAGTGTTAATTTGACTTCCTACTGACGAAAATGCTTGTTGCTTTATATAGGGATATATATTATTAAAAAGGGAAATATCTAAACCTTTGGCAAAATTTCTTTGGTACAAAATATTATCGTTTAAGATTATATACACTTGCCTTAGCATAATATTTATCCCTTTTATTTTTATTTATAATGATGACTAAGCTCAATCTTTAATTTGTCCATTAAGCTATCTAAATCATTTTTACCTATAGTTTCAGAAAGAAAGATTGCAGTTTTAAGATTTGAATGAAAATCGCTTATATTATCGATTATTAAATATAAAACTTTTGATCCTAAGTCTATTAAATTAAGGTTGTTATCAATTGATGATGTAGCTTCAAAAGAATGGCTTAAATAGTTGATTTTCTCATGTAATTGATGTAATAAACTTATATCAAAGTCATTAGTCATTTCTTGGATTATAATGTTATTACCTTGATTAGTGATTAAACAAATTGTTCTAGATAAATCAATAATAATTTGATTAACAATATCCTTCAATTTTGAAATTTCCGGAGAGAAACCACTTAGAGTATCAGATAATGCGTTATATATACTGTAAATTAAATCTGGGTGTAAGCTTGTAAAATAAATGGGTAATTCAACTGGTAAAGTTAGTTTATTTGTAATTTGAGTTTTAAGAAAATTAAGCTTACTTCTAATTTTTTGATCTATTAAATCAATTTTATGTAAATATAAATAAATTTTAGCTCTATACTTACTTTCATTAATTTTATAAATTTTTTTAATATCTTCAACAATTTCTTGAGGTTTTGTTATCCAAATAGCGTAATCAAAAATATATATAATTATATTCGTATCTTCAAAAATTTGCGTTTGTTTATCCTCGTCCTCCAATAATATTGGCATAGATTGTCCTGGCGTATCAACTAGACTTATTTTTATGTCCATAAACTCGTGGACTGAATATTTTGTACCAATAGTAGCTTCAAGTGGGAAAAGCACTAATTCGTTCGGATTTTCTCCCTCAAAAACGACTTTTTTAATGGTTGTTTTCCCCATGCTTGGCTTTCCTATAAGAATAACTTTTGTCGCCATATACCGTAAACCTTCTTTAATTTGTCTTTAAATTTAATCCTTTAAATAAAAAACTAGCATTACTGTAAAGAAATAAAAAAATTCCTATATATAAACTTGCATAAAATGTCAAATGTTAAAAAATAAAAAGAAACGATATTCTATATCAAATCGCCGCTCTCATCTATTTTTACAGCGCCATTTTGGAACATTCTGTACATTTCATATTTCTCTTCAAAAACACGATCGATCTCATCGAGTGGCAAATCAGCGTGAACTCCTCTGTCGTAGACATATTCTCCAAAACGATTGCCATGGTTATCGTAAGGAGGAAAAAAAGCATCGTTTTCGCCATCAAATTCACACATCGGTAAGAATCCACCCTTTATTGCAGTTTCTTTATCAAATGAAGGAGTTAGCTTTACCCATTTATTATTTAAATAAACCTCCGAATAGCCGTGGTAGTACATAACGTTTGTTCCCATGAAATCAATAATTTTTTGGGAAATTTTGTGATTAATCAAATCACATAAGTGAATACGGGCTGGAATTCCAACCGCTCTGGCTAATGATGATAATAATATGCTTTTTGATACGCAAAAGCCTTGCTGTTTATGTAATATCTTACTTGCTTTAAAATTATTGACGATTTTTGGCACAAAGAGCCTCATATTATATTTAATTTCGTCCCTAACCCAATAAAACAAAGAAATTGCCTTTTCAACATCGTTATTTAAGCCTTTTGTAATTTCTAAAGCTTTTTGTTTTACTTTAGATTTATTAAAATCAAAAAATTTTGTCGATTGTAAATATAATTCTATACCTTCCATACTTTTGAAAATTATGTTTGTTTTAAAACCTTTACTTTTATAGTTTAACCTTAAAATAAATCATTAGCTACTTAATTCGAGTACGGGAACTTTACCTCAGCATCTCATTAAATAAAAAACTCAAATAAATTATTGACTTAATTGAATTAATTTTTAATAATAATGTTGGTTACTTTTAATTATGAGAAAAAAATTAACTCCTAAAGAAATTAAGCAGTATAAAAGCCGACAAATTAGCAGGCTAGTAGTAGCTGCGAAAAAAGCAAAAGATAGTGGAGGAAAGCCATTTATTTTTCATTTTCTAACAACTTTAAAATGTAATTGTAATTGTGAAAGTTGTTTTTGGAAGGATAATTCAGTTAAAAATGAATATATGCGTAGGGCTCAAATTGAAAGACTTAGAAAATACAATTACCCTGACATTTGAGAAAAAATAAATGAAATTTAAAATTTTGCTATTCTTTTTTCATTGTTGATTAATATTTCTTAATTACCTCACTCCCAAAAATTGAATTTTCCTCGACTTAATATACATTTAGGATCGAGTGTTTTCTTAATTGATTTCATAAATTTGTAATATTCAGATGAATACCCTCCAACATCAACCATTATTCCTTACATTTTCAGCCAAGTATGCATATGCATACTTGGTTTGTTAAAATGGTACGATCTAAAGGGGGAGAAAAAGCATGCGATGCTCATCAAGTTAAAGGATATGGGTCCATGAGAATATGATTGCGGTCAAAAAAGCTTATTCTGTGCCCCAAAAATTGAATTTTCCTCGACTTAAGATACACTTAGGATCTAAAGTCATTTTAATTGCTTTCATAAAATTATAATATTCAGATGGATACCCTCCAATATCGACCATTACACGAGATAGAAAATCACCCATCATCCCAAAATTAACTCCCCATTTAGTAATTAGTCTTTCAAGCAACGATTTCCAAAGTTTTAAATTAATTTCATCTATAATTTCATGTATTTCACCATTATAATAACTTGGAAAACTATTAAAACCGCATGAAACTCCTACCTGATGACCGTCCTCTAATATTATTGGACCACTCCCAGATATTGGACGCATATTAGTAATTTCCATAATCTTTTTCATATCTTCAGAATGTTCCATATCCCATTGATCTATATCACTTAGAAGATCTGGAAAAGTATTTATAGGAACACTACATTCTGCTGTCAATGGTTCGTAAGCAGGTGTTATACCCCATAAATTATGATAAAATTGCCAATGCCCTTGTTCAGTATAATACCATTTAGCTATATTTCCATCAGAAGTTTCTTCACCTAGATCTTCACATTTATTATTACTTACAATGATATTATCCAATTGTTTAACTTTTTCTTCTAATTCTGCTTCCGAATTGGCCTCGACAATATAAAAAAAGATGGCTCTTTTTCTCTTCAAATTATCCCACATTGGAAATAATCCCTCTTGACATCCAAATCTCACATTAAGTTCAATAAGAAAAATAACATCATAAACTTCAAGACCTTTCTGTCGAATTTCTGAATATATATTAGCAGCAATTTTCTCAGACTTTCGAGGCATTAAAAAAGTCTTATAATTAGCAAAATGAGGCTTTGGAAATATTTGTAATGAAACCTTCGTCTTAACTCCCATAATTCCGTTATCACCACAAAAAAGCCCTGCTAAGTCAGGACCATTACCGAATCTATTAAACGGATATTTTGAAAACTTATTAGCTTGGGATCCTGTCTGGATAATTTCTCCAGTTGGTAAGACTACTTCTAGAGACACTAGATGATTTGTGCAAGAGCCATATTTGGCACTTCCACCACCTCCAGCTGAATGATGAGAGATACCCCCTGCCACAGACGCAGTCATTCCTGACCCTGGACCCATACATCCAGTATAAAGACCGTAGTGACATAGATATTCATTTAGTTTTCCCCATGAAATTCCCGCCTCCACGGTAACTACGAGATTGTCCTCATCTAAATTTAAAATATTATTCATTCTTTTCATGTCAAGAACAATTCCACCATCACCAATCGGTTTGCTGCCGCCAAATTCACAATCTCCCCCTCCCCTAGGGGTAATAGGGATATTCTCTTGATTTGCTACTTTGAGAATTTCTGATATTTCCTTGGCATCTTTAGGTCTTATGACTATATCCGGCACGCCTTGTAAAACGGGATCGACATTTCTTGAATATGCGTGACGAACAATTAAACTATCTGAGATATACTTTTTTGAAACTATATTTTCTAATTTTTGATATGCTGTAGGCATTTTAATCAATTATTTTATATTTATGAATTAAATTCTAAATAAAAATTAAAATTTAATTAGATTTTTGATGCTATAAAGTCAATAACATCAATAACTTGAATTCTTTCTTTGATTTCAGGTTCCATTTCTTCACACGCGTCTCTGAAATTCCCGATGCAGAAGGGACAACTAGTTGTTAATATATCTGCTCCAGATTCTACTGCCTCTCTAATTCTTTCTTTCGAAATATCTTTTGCCAAATCCGGAAATTGGCTTTTAACTCCACCTCCAGCTCCGCAACACCAAGCGTGTTTACGATTTCTTTTCATTTCAATTAATTCAACACCCGGAATCTTCGCCACTACTTCTCGGGGTATCTCATATAAATCCATGTGCCTTCCAAGATGACAAGGATCGTGGTAAGTCACCTTTACTTGCTCTGTTTTACCAGAATCAAAATGTATTTTATTATTATTTATTAAATAGACTAAAATTTCTGTAATATGTTTTACATCAAAGGGTATATCTTCTCCTAATAACTCCGGATAATCCTTTTTTAGAGTACGATAACAGCCCGCACACGCAGTAAATACTGTTTGAGCGCCCATATTCTTGAGAACATCTATATTATGTTTCATAAGATCTTCGACAGAATTATACTCGCCTATACGAGCTCCAATAGAGCCACAACACCATTCGTCCTTCGATAAGGCAATTTCCATACCTCCTGCATTCAATAGTTTCATCATATTCTTCAAGGTATCTTGTTGTCTTAACGGCATTGTACATCCAGCAAAAAATACAAAATCCCCTTTATCCTTAATATTTGGAAATTCGGAAGCCCACGCAAATTTCTTAGCAATATCCTCACCATAAGGATTTTTCATCGCATCATTCTTCATGTAATCAACTAAATTTCCATGCCTTTCGAGTGGGGCAAATCCCGCTTCGACTAAATCTTTTCTCAGAGCATCCCATACTTTATAATGATCAATCCATTTCGATGTATTAAGGACAAGATTCTCATTATGGGTTTCATGACATACTTCATTACAATTAGCGCATTCCGTGCATTGATATACAAATTCTGCCAATTCTCTGCTTAATGGTAATTTACCCTCTAACACACTCTTGAGAACATTCATTCTACCACGTGAGAAGTAAATCTCAAAACCCTCCTCATCCTTAGCTTCTTTTACTGGACATGTCAGATATCGTCCGACAGCACCTCTTATGGCGTAGCCACAATCTCCGCATCCCAATCAGGGTTAATGAGTTATTTCATTAACCTTTCTGCGGTTAAGGATCAATCCCATAAACCTATACAGGACATTATGGCTTGCCATTGTTCTTTTAGATTTTTTAACTCTAACATTTGAAAAACTTTTGATTTATTTATTACCTAATTATATTATTTTCTTTAAAATAATTTAAAGTTAATCCTATAAATAGATATGGATTAAGTAAAAACATTAAATTAATGTGTTCTTACTTTTAAGAATTTAAATTAATCCAAAATACTATTTCTTTTCATTATTTATGAACTATACTTTCTGAAATATACTTCTTTGAAACTATATTTTCTAATTTTTTATATAATGTTGGTATGTTAATTAGATTTACACATATTAACTTTAAAAAAAATATAAAAAAGATTTAGATTTTTGAAGCTATAAAGTCAATAACATCAA
Organism: Promethearchaeota archaeon; assembly: GCA_030605085.1. Next base: position 23,867 of record JAUWBH010000056.1, read on the forward strand.
TTACTAGAATTTTTTCTTTAATTTCAGGTTCCATTTCTTCATACGCGTCTTTCAAATTACCGATGCAGAAGGGACAACTAGTTGTTAATATATCTGCTCCAGATTCTACCGCTTCCCTTATTCTTTCTTTTGAGATGTCTTTTGCCAAATCAGGAAATTGGCTTTTAACTCCACCTCCAGCTCCGCAACACCAAGCGTGCTTACGATTTCTCTTCATTTCAATTAACTCTATTCGAGGAATTTTATTGAGAACTTCCCGCGGTATCTCATATAAGTCCATATGACGACCTAAATGGCATGGATCGTGATATGTTACTTTTACTTTTTCGCCCTCCTCTAATTTAAATGGTATCTTATCTTCATTTAGCGAGTCAATTATGATTTCGGTGATATGTTTGACTTCGAATGGTAAATCCTCACCTAAAATTTCAGGGTAATCCTTCTTTAAAGTTCTATAACAGCCCGCACATGCTGTAAAAACGATTTTAGCACCCATATTTTTTATAAGCTCGATATTATGTTTTGTTAAATCTTCCACTGTTCCACCTATTCGAAGTCCAATCGAACCACAACACCATTCGTCTTTAGACATAGCGATTTCGATTCCAGCAGCTTGTAAGATTTTCATCATATTTTTTAAAGTATTTTGCTGTCGTAAAGGCATAGTACAGCCTCCAAAAAAGACCAATTCTCCCTTTTCTTTAACATTAGGGAATTCTGAAATCCAATCAAATTTCTTCTCTATTTGCTCTCCATAGGGATTTTTCATACTCAAATTATTCATGTATTCAATTAAAGTTGCATGCCGTTCAAGTGGGGCGAATCCTGCTTCTACGAGATCTTTTCTTAAAGCGTTCCATACATTACAATGTTCGATCCAAATAGATATTTTTAGGACCACATTTTCATCTGATTGATGACATGTTTCTTTGCAATTACCGCATTCAGTGCATTGATATACAAATTCAGCTAATTTTTTACTTAAAGGGATTGAACCTTTCAAGATACTTTTTAAAACACTCATCCTTCCGCGCGAAAAATATATTTCGAATGCTTCATCTCCAAGAGCTTCTTTCACTGGACAAGTTAAATGTATTCCAACCATAGGGTTTATGGCAAATCCACATTCTCCACAGTTCTTTTGCGATTAGACGAGTTGTCTATTATCTATACAGGAGAATATTGCTTCCCATTCCTTTTTCAGATTTTCTAATTCAGTCATTATTTCCTCCTCCTTTAAAATTAAATTTTCCTCTACTTAAGATAAACTTAGGGTCAAGAATCTTCTTTATCGATTTCAATAGATTATAATATTCTCGTGTATATGCGCCAATTTCGACCATGAGACTAGAAGGTAAAGTTGCAAACATATAGTATTGAACACCGTGCTTGAACATTCTAATTAAAAGCGATTTCCATAATTTAAGATTAATCTCATCAATAATATCATATTCTTTCCCATCATGATAGCTAGGAGCTGTATTAAAACCTACTGTATATTCTACATTATTTCCATCAACTAATGCAACGGGCCCAGATCCGCTTAAAATTAAGAGATTTTCCGTTATATCTGAGATTTTTTTCATATCTTCATTGTTTTCTTCTTCCCATTTTGCCGTATCTCCAAATAACTCTGGAATGGTGTTTATAGGAGTGAAACATTCTGCTGTAAATGGTTCGCTAGCTGGAACCATTCCCCATAAATTATGATATAAATGCCATGGATTTTCATATTGCCATTTAGCAAAATTACCATCTGAGATTTCAGGACCAAGTTTTTCTGTTTTTTTGCTCAAAAAAATATTATCGAGTTGTTTAACCATTTCAGTCAATTCTGCTTCTGAGTTCGCTTCTATTGTATAAAAAAGAATCCCTCGTTTTCTTTTTAAATTCGCCCACAACGGAAAAAAACCTGTCTGAGCACCCATTGCAACAATAAGCTGAGGCATAAAAATCGTATCATATACATCTATTCCTTTACGTCGAATTTCCATCATAATCTGGGACGCAACCTCTACATCTTTACGAGGTAGTAAAAAAGTTTTATATGCCGCAAAAGGAGGTCTTGGAAATACTTGTAAAGATACTTTAGTTTTTATTCCATAAATTCCATTATCCCCACAAAAAAGTCCTGCTAAATCGGGACCATTACCGAATCTATTGAATGGAATTTTAGAAAACTTATTAGCTTGAGATCCAGTTTCAATAATGTCTCCTGTTGGTAAAACAACTTCTAAAGAGACGAGTTGATTTGTACAAGCCCCATATTTCGCGCATCCTCCAGCTCCTACGGAGTGATGAGAAATCCCGCCTCCTATTGACGCAGTTAACCCGGACCCAGGTCCCAAACAACCGGTATAAAGTCCAAATTGAGACAGATAGTTATTCAATGCACCCCACGCAATTCCTGCTTCTACAGTCACTACAAGATTATCTTGATCTAAATTTATAATATTACTCATTCTTTTCATATCCAATATAATTCCAGTATCATTTTCAACTATACTTCCTCCCCATTCACAACATCCACCACCACGAGGTACTATAGGTATATCTTCTTCATTAGCAATTTTAAGGATCTCAGAGATTTCTTTTGCATCCTTCGGGCGAATAACAATATCTGGAACACCTTGTAAAACTGGGTTGACATTTCTCGAGTAAGCGTGTCGAACATATATATCATTTGAGATATATTTTTCAGTAACGATATTTTCTAATTTTTGGTACAATTCTGTCATTCTTGATTCTCAATTTTTTAATTTATTTATTATTATTTTAAATGTTATTTTATTTAGTAAAAATTTAATCGAATATTATTTATATATTTCGGAGTAATTTCATAATTTTATCAGATAGTATCAAAATCTACACTATATTCATTTTCTTTCACTGCTTCATTTAAAAGGAAAAGAGACATTTTATTATACTATAAATGTAAACTCAATTTTACAATAAAGTAAATTTCGGTGAAGTGAATGTCAAAATCAGAAAAAAAATTCATAGTTTTAGGCGGAGAAGACATAAGGACGATTTCATATTTTGAAGGATATTACCAACATCGTGTGCAAATAAATCTTTATAAATATATTAAATAAGTCGTTTGATTAAACATTTTGAGATTGTGAGAGCTCTAAAGCTTTTTTTATATTTTTTATTAATTTATCGTTGCTAAATGGTTTACTTTTAAAGCATATGGCTCCTATTGATAGAGCGTGTTCTTTAACAGTATTATCTGCCGATGCAAAAATGATTTTAGCTGTCTTATCAAATTCTAAAATTTCTTTCGAAGCTTCAATGCCATTTTTAATCGGCATACGATGGTCCATTATAATAATGTCCGGTTTTACAGTAAATGACTTATACATTTGTACTGCTTCCTCGCCGTTTTTCGCTATTCCTATAACTTTAAACCCATAGGCACTCAATAACATTTCATAAAGTCTTGAAACAGATAATTCATCTTCAACAATGAATATAGATGCTACTTTATATCGCCTCCGGGATTAAAATTATAAAATTGCTCCCATTAGAGGGATCCTCTTTAATCCTATCTTCAACCCAAATTTGCCCGTTATAATTCTCTATTACTTTTTTCACAAGTAATAACCCTAATCCCATGCCATGAGCTTTTTCAGTGCGAGTAGATCTACCTTTAAAAATATTCTCTTTCATTACATCGGGAACTCCAATTCCATTATCGATGAATTCAACTTTTACATAATTAATTCCATCTTTAACTATTTTGGATAATCTTGTTATAATTTCAATTTTTAGACTCTTGTTATACTTTACAGCGTTGAATAATATATTTTCAAACACATCCATTAACAACTCATTTGCTTCAACGAAAGCTCCATCGATTTTTGAGTCAATTTCAATATTAAGGTTCTTACCGGGAAAACTTTTACGAATAAATTTAATGGCCTCTTTTAAAATCTGGATCAATTCTAAGTTTTTTAGCAAACCTCCAGTTTCAGAAATTTTAGATAAAGTTCGAATATTTGAGACTAATTTTGACCCCCTTACTATTGAATCGTTAATTATACTCATTACTTCATCGATATTATTTAATTTTTCGGGATTATTGCGCCACATAGAAAGAAGACCTAATGACGATTTGACATTTTGTAGGATATTACTAATATCGTGCGCAAATAAATCTTTATATAATTCTGCTCGTTCGAAAGCTTCGCGGTATTTTTCTTCGGATTTTCTTAATTTTTCTTCAGCATTTTTCTGTTCGGTTATATCTTGAATTATAGCTTGAAAGAAATTTTGTCCTCCTATTTTTACATAAGATATATTAGTTTTAATCCTTGCTATATTCCCATATTTTTTTTTAATTTCTAATTCTTGTGTTTTTAAACCAGACTTTTTTGTTATTGCTTGAAATCTCTCTTTTAACACTTTAATCATACTTTCCGTATAAAAAGGTAATTGTAAGTAGTTTTGACCAATTAAATCATCTTTAGAATATCCAAATATTGTCTCAGTGGCTGAATTGCATTCAATAATTTTTCCAGTAAAATCAAGTAATACAATCGCATTAGAAGATTTTTCAAATATATTTCGATATTTTTCTTCAGATTCTCTTAATTTTTGCTCAGCAATTTTTTGTTTGGTGATATCAATCGTCAATCCAATAGTTCCTAATATTTCTCCTTTATCGTTATATTGAGGCACTTTACTGGTAATAACAAACATCTTTCCATCAGGGAAATCCCCCGATTCTTCAATATTTAATTTTGGTTTTCCACTTGTAATCACTTCTAAGTCATCATTCCGAAATTTTTTTGCTTGTTCTAACGGAAAAAAATCAAATGTTGTTTTACCTATAATATCTTCTTTTTTTAGTCTTAGTGAATCAGCAAAAATTTGATTTACTCTAGTGACAATATCATCTTTATTTTTACAAAAGACCATCCCAGGTATAATATCTAATATTGTCTCTAATTCGACACTCAAATTTTTGTATTTTTCTTCAGATTCTTTCAATTGTTTTTCTGCTTTTTTGCGTTCAGTAATATCTTCCCCAGAGCTTAAAAGCCCTGTGATGTTCCCATAATTATCCTTAAATAACACTGTTGACCAAGCAATTAATTTTTCATCTCCATTTTTAGTAAAAACGGGATTTTCATAAAATTCTACTATTTCCAGTTCTCCATTCATTAATTTCTTAAAATAATCGTATACTCTTTCCCTATCGTGTGGAGGAAGACAAGTTTCGAACCAATTTTTTCCAATTAATTCTCCCTCTTCGTATTCAAGTATCTCATAACCTTTTTTGTTTAGCAAAGTAATGATTCCCACTCTGTCAAGAGCAACAAGAATAACATTTACTAAATTCAAATATAATTCTGCTTTCTCTCTTTCTTTAATTATTTTTACTTCCGCTTTTTTGCGCTTAGTGATGTCTCGATTGATTGTTACTATATCTGTGGGTTTTCCATTGACATCTTTTATAATAGTTGATGATGAAAGTATATTTATAGGTTTACCATTTTTATGATATTGTATCCCTTCACATTCCCAATATCCTTTTTCAAAAAAGTCCTTTAGTACATCCTCCCGCTTATCCTTAGGAAATTCTACAGGAATTACATCGCTTAGATTCTTACCAATTACTTCGTCAGATTTCCAACCGTATATCTTTTCTGCTGCCTTATTCCAACTTATAATGTTGAAATCTATATCAAGAGAGAGAATTGCGTCAGAAACATTTTCCACAAGTTTAGCTTGGTAATGAATTTTTTCCTCTGCCTTCTTGCGTTCGTCAATATCTTGAAAGGTATTAACAAATATTGTCTTATCACCAATTGTCTGGGTTACAGAGGTAAGAGCCCCCCAGAACATAGTTCCGTCTTTACGTTTAAATTGTACTTCAAAATCTTTTACTATTCCTTTTTCAAGTAAATTAACAAATTTCTCTCTGTCTTTTGGGTTGTAATAGTGAACTTGAGCAGGTACATTTAAAAATTCCTCTTTTGTATTATAACCAAATAAGTTGACTGCGTGTGAATTGACTTCAGAAATCTTTCCTTCAAGATTACTAATAGAAATTCCAATAGGAACAGCTTCCATCAAATCTTTAAGCCTTTTTTCTGATTCTAGAATTTTCATCTCAGCATTCTTGTTTTCAGTGATATCTCGACATATTGATTGAATAAATCTTTTCCCTCGAATTAATAGCACTGTAGAACTTACAAGAATATTTCTTATCTCCCCTTGTTTTGTTCGATGTTTGGTTTCAAAGGTATCAAAACCATCTCTAAGAATTTTTTCTATGTGTTTGTTAACTTCTTCAGTAGTTTCAATTACTTCGAAATCGGAGATTTTTAACTTTTTAAATTCATCCCGCGTATACCCAATATTCTCGTACGCCTTATTATTAAACTCCACTAACTCGCCAGTCTCTGGATCAACGAGAAAGATTGTGTCCGCCGCATGTTCGAATAGGGTTCGATATTTTATTTCACTTTCACGCAGTTTTTCTTCTATTTTCTTGCGTTCGTTATTATTTTCGTTCAAACTAATTCATTTTAATTTAGAATTTTAAAATTAAAAAACACTTATATGATCTTTTTTAATATCTAATCTTCTACCAAAATTTATAAATATGTTTTTTTAAATAAATAACCAACATAAATGTACAAAACTTTTCTTACATGAATTTAATCAAATTTTTCCATGTATCCTAATTATTGAAAACAATAATTTAAAACAATAATTTTAAAAAGTTTAAAAAAAAATAGATTATTTGAAAAATTACATTTTCCTTAAAAGCTTTTTATCTACCTTTCCGACGGCGGTCAGAGGTAATTCAGCAACAATTTCGATTATCTTCGGTATCTTATACTTAGCTAAGTTTTCTTGAGCGAATTTTAAAATATCCGCTTTTGTATCTTCATTATCCTCGTATCCTTCTTTTAAAAGCACATATAATTTGACTATTTCCGAACCGGGTCGATCGGGGTCAGGAATTCCAACGCAAGCGCAAAGCTCAATAGCAGGATGTTTATTCATCTTATCGTCAACTTCTACACTGAAAACTTTAAAGCCGCTTACAATTATCATATCTTTTGTCCGGTCAACTATTTTGATAAAACCATCTTCATCCATTATGCCGACATCGCCAGAGTAAAACCAACCATCTTGTAATGCATTTTCAGTTTCTTTAGGCTTATTCCAATAACCTTGAAAAATTTGAGGGCCTCTTATAGCAATTTCGCCTGCTTTATTGAGCGGAACTTCTTTACTCCTATCTGTAACATCTACTAATTTAACTTCTGCATTGGACATTGGAACGCCAACATACCCAATTTTTTTTATTCCAAGAAGTGGGGTCATTGATACGCCAGGAGATGCCTCAGTCATTCCGTAACCCTCTATTACTTTTCCTTTACCGACTACTGCTTCATATTCTTTTATTTGCTCGGTAGGAAAAGGAGCAGCTCCCGAAATACAGCCTAAAAGAGAACTGAAATCAATTTTTCTTTTAAATTTTCGATTTTTTAGAAGCATCATATAGAGAGTAGGAACATTGTACATTAACCTAATCCGTCCTTCATATTCTAACATTTTATTCGACATATACGCTACATCTCTTGGATCAGGTACTAAAATCTGTGCGGCTGCGTTATAGAACGATTGTATACAAAATTGTAACCCTGCTAAATGGAAGAATGGAAACCCGGATATATAAATATCTGATCCTGGTTTAGCATCAGTTTCAAACCAGTGAAAGACTATCTGTAGCATAGAAATTAAATTCCTATGGGTCAATATAGCATCTTTGGAAGGACCGGTTGTTCCACCAGTATATTAAAGTAGTAATAAATCGTCAGATTCTATTTGAACTCCAAGGGGTTCGTCACCTTGATAGTTT
>JAUWBH010000057.1 GCA_030605085.1 Promethearchaeota archaeon
TGTTGAAGTCCATTCAGCTCATGGTACTCTACATGCCTCTTTTTTATCTCCTTACTTAAATAAAAGAACGGATCAATATGGAGGATCTTTAGAGAATAGTTGCACTTTTTTAATAGAAATTGTAGAAAAAATGAGGAAGAGCATAGGTGAAAAACCTCCCATTTTTGTTCGGATTTCTGCTGATGAACTACTACCCGATGGACTAAAAATGGAGGATTCAAAACAAATTACTCAAATAATAGAAAATGCGGGAGTTGATTGTATTGATGTGAGTCAAGGGATCATAATAAGAAGTCCGTACGGCATAACAATTCCAACTTATTTTAAACGTGGGGGATTTATTCACTTAGCTGAAGCAATAAAAAAAGTAGTTAGTGTTCCTGTTATTAGTGTTGGAGGAATTAATGATCCTAGAATGGCAGACGAGTTTATTCAGCAGGGAAAAGCAGATATAATTTATATGGGTCGTCAATTAATTTGCGATGCTGAAACTCCAAATAAATATTTTAACGGGCAACTGGATGATATTAAATATTGTCTGGGATGTTTACAATCTTGTGGTGCTTGCGTTTACGATGCTTATAGTGGCTTAAATTATAAAGAACTTACTCCTTCATCTGAATTGAAAAAAATTGTTGTATTAGGGGGCGGAATTTCAGGAATGGAAGCAGCTAGAGTCGTAAAATTAAGAGGTCATGAAGTAGAGATATATGAAAAATCTGATAAAATAGGAGGTTTAATCCCTCTAGTAGCAGCGGAATATAAGAAAGAAGACTTCATGAATATGGTCAATTATTTAGAAACTCAATTAAAGAAATTAGACGTGCCAGTACATCTAAATAAGGAGTTAACAAAAGAAGACATAATTGCCTTAAAACCAGATATCTTGGTATTAGCTGTCGGTACAGAGGCAACAATCCCAGTGAAATTAGAGGGAAGGCCGAATGTTTTAACCCAAGATGAAGCAATTTTAAAAAGTAAACCTATGGGAAAAAATGTCGTTGTTTGGGATTTAGATACCTATTGGAAAGGAGGTGTAGAAACAACCATAACTTTAGCTGAACAAGGATATAATATTAAAGCTCTAGTTGGTTCAGAACAAATAATTGCAGCACAAATTTTTGCGGTATTGGGAAGAAGGCTTTGGATAGTTGAATATCTAAAAAATAATAATATCCCAATTTATACTAAAGCAAAACTGTTAGATGTGACCGATAATGGAGTAAAATTTCATGATCAGGATGGTAAAGAACAATTTATTGAAGCAGATACTTTAGTTTACTGTGGATCCAGACTTTCAAATGGGAAGAAATTAAAGAAAGAATTGGAAGGCGCTGCTCCTAAATTAGTTCTTATTGGTGATGCTAAAAGGCCTAGAAATATAGGAGAAGCAATGAAGGACGCCCAAACTTTTGCTAGAAAATTAAAATAAAAAATATATTTTTATTCTTTTTATTTATTTGCACTTTAATGTGTAACTTTCAAATACTAATATGGTTTTCTTTTGAATAAATCTAAAAGTATACTCTCAGATGTAAACTTTTATAAATTAAATTCAATAAAAATATTATAATTTAATTACTTTTCAAAATAATGTGAAATGCTATGTCAAAAGTGAAAAATGCTTTTAAGGAGATTGAAGATATAATTGGATCTGATTTCGTCTCTGATAAGGATTTCATGAAGGCAGCTTACTCAAGAAATGTAGATCCTGCGTTTCCTGATAGATGGGCAGATATGATCGTAAGACCTGAGACTACAGAGGAAGTTTCTGAAATTGTAAAGATTGCCAATAAATATAAGATTCACATGGTCCCTCGAGGTGGAGGAGCTGACTTAGTTGGTGGTTCTGTATCTCAAGGAGGAATCCTCTTAGATCTTACAAGAATGAATCAGATTTTTGAAATTAACGAAGATGACTATTATGTTATTGTTGGATGTGGAATTACATGGGGAAATTTACTTTCAGAATTACAAAAAAAAGGGATGACAACAGGAATTCTTGGTCCAGGAAGTGGGTACTCCGCGACTATTGGTGGAGGATTATCAAATGCTACTGTGGGATTTAGTTCTACTAAATACGGTCTCGTGCCAGATATCTGTTTAGGTGTTGAGGTCGTCCTTCCTAATCCACAAGGAACAATTATTAGAACTGGAGCAGCGGCTAATAGATATGCTACTCCATTTTGCCGATATGGCGTTGCACCAGATTTTACAGGCCTCTTTATGGGAGATGTCGGTACGATGGGAGTTAAGACTAAAGCATTCCTAAGATTATTTCCTGATCCTCCATTTAAAGCACGAAGGTATTATATGCTTAAAAAAGATGATTATAATAGGGTATTTGAGTTAGGTCATAAATTACGCAAGGAAGTTGGTGATGGATTGAATGATTTAATGGTAGCACCACTTATATTACCTATAATGTGGTATGGTGTGGCAGAAAATAAACCTCGTAAAATGCCTAAATTCAGTGGACCTGTATTTTCGGTAACGCTAGAAGCAACTGATCAACGAATTTTAGATGTGTATCTAGAAAAAGTTGATGAAATCATGTCAAAGGACGATGTTACTCGCCCATTTGAATGGCAAGAAGTGGATTTGGACCAAAAATTATCAAAAGACTGGAACTTCACTTTAAAAGAAGAATTCAATTTTTTTCAAAAATATATTTCTTTGGCTCCTCCTCAAATTTCGTGTACAACATGTCATAAAGTTCCTATTTCCAAATTAGGTAAAGCTGTTCAATCAGGTATGCAGTTCAATACTAAATATAAAAGTGAATTTCCACCAAATAATCCACCATTACCCGTCTTTGCATCATTCTTAATGTTTTTACCTAATGGAAATTGTGTGATTGTAGGAGGGCTTGGAGCTGAAAATCTTGATGAACAGCGTGAAACGACAATGAAAATATGGCATAAAAAAATAAGACACCAAGCTCGCTATGGTGGAGCACACTACTGGCTTGGGGAGTCAATTTCGCAATCGATTGTTGAAGCAGACGCTTACACACCGGAATTTATGCAGTTTTTCAGAGATATGAAGAAAACAGTAGATCCCAACTTTCTACTAAGTCCAAATAAATTCCACCTATATTCATACGATTACGACTATACGAAACACATCGTAAAAGACGAGGAATAGGTGCTGAATTGTTTATACTTTAAGAAATAGCTTATTTTTTGCATCTCTTATTTTTTTTTTTCCTTCTTTTTTTGTAAAACGCTATTATCTATCTATTGTTTGACCAAATAAATAATGCTAAACCTTTTAGCAATTTTATCTAATTACTAAATGGGTAGAAATTTCCAGATTCTTAATCCCTATAAGCAGATTTCAAAAAAAGAAAACAGCGATTTAGATATAATAGTGGAATTCAAAGATGTAAAAGGTCTTATTACTTTCATAAGTATTGAAAATGAATTATCAGAATCTTTGGGGATAAAAGTGGAACTTTTGACTTAAAAATCTATCAGCCCATATCTCATTGAAAGAATTAAAAAAGAAGCAATTGTGATATACGGATGATAAAAGATAATGTTGCTTATTTAAAAAATTTTAAAGATCTAAATATTTTTTAACTATTTTAATTGTTTCTTCTGCTAAATCAAATGCACTTTGAGCTGCGTTTTCATTAAACACTTCTGCTGGAATTCCAGCCGGCAATCCATTAGGATATCTGGTAGGAATATAATATATATCTAATATTGAAACTTTTTCACCAAGTTTCTTAAATTTATCATCAAATTCCCCAGCCCAATCTGCTAATTTTTTTATAGAATGTCCTATTACTAAATCCTCATTATTAGAATAAATAACTGATTTTAATGCTTTTTCAACAATTTGTTGCGATAGAAAGCATACCAAATAATATCGTTTATTATCAAGCAAAATTTTTGAACTTTTTAAATCTTCAAACGCTTGATCAAACCATCTTTTTGCTTCTTTTTCATACTTATTATTTTCGTTCAAATATTATCTTACCTTCTTTCAATATGTGTTGAATGAATAAATTATCTTTACTCATACGATTAAACTCGTTTGGTGTGTAAATAAAAAGATCAATATCCTTGGGTTGGATTTTTTTATAAATTTCACCACTCCTTTCAATAAAATCTTTATCTGATTCGATGATAACAATTAAATCAATGTCGCTAGTTAAACCTAATTCTCCTCTCACAGAAGATCCAAATAAAATTATTTTTAATGCTCCCAAATTAATTAGTTGAGATTTAACTCGAGATAATTCTTTTTCCAAATGTCTTAAATGCCGCTCTTTAAGTTCTTTAACTTTTTGGATCATTATATAATAATTATTAATTTGTATTATTAAATTAATTGAAAGTCTTAAACTCAAAAGGTTATAATAATACTTAGGTTAAAATTTTAAATATAGATAAATTATAAATTAATAAATCTTAACGAAGATCCGATAAATAATTAATTTTTTAATATAAAAATTTAGTTGTTTATTTAAAAAATATATTTAAAACATATCCTAACAACAAGATTTAATGTTTAATTCATTTAATATCAATTTTACTTAGGTTAAAATACAAAATTATATTTATCAACTTAATAAATAATAGTTGAATTAATATCAAACTAGTTGTGAATAAAATGTCCAAAGTAAAAGACGCATATAAGGAAATTGAGAAAGCTATTGGTCCAGACTTCATAACCGATAAAGACTTCATGAAAGCGGCGTATTCTCGAAATGTCGACCCTGCATTTCCTGATAGATGGGCGGATATAATAGTAAGACCAGAAACATCAGAAGAAGTTTCTGAAATTGTAAAAGTAGCGAATAAATATAAGATCCATATGGTTCCAAGAGGGGGAGGAGCTGACCTAGTAGGAGGTTCTGCCACTCAAGGAGGGATTCTTTTAGATCTGACACGAATGAATAAAATATTAGAAATTAATAAGGATGATTATTATGTAATTGTCGAGTGTGGAGTTACATGGGGGGCTTTAGTATCAGAATTGCACCCTACAGGCTATACTACAGGCATCATTGGTCCTGGAAGTGGCTTTGCCGCAACAATCGGTGGAGGGCTTTCAAATAGCACTGCAGGAGGTGGATCGACTAAATATGGTTTAGTTCCAGACATATGTTTAGGAGTTGAAGTTGTACTTCCTAACCCTCAAGGAACAATTATACGAACAGGAGCCGCCTCGAATAAATATGCGAAACCATTTTGCCGATACGGTGTTGCGCCAGATTTTACAGGATTGTTCATGGGGGATGTCGGAACAATGGGAATTAAGACTAAGGCTTTCCTGAGATTATTCCCCGATCCTCCGTTTAAAGCGAATAGAAGTTATATTCTTAAAAAAAATGATTATCATAAAGTGTTTGAGTTATCGCAAAAAATACGGTATGAAATTGCGGATGGATTGCGCGATTTAATGGTCTTACCTCCAATATTCATTCAAATGTTTATAGCTCAAGTAGCAGCAGAAGTAGATTTTAAACTACCAAGAACAAAAGGACCTTTTGTTTCTATAACGTTGGAAGCAACCGACCCACGAATTTTAGATGTTCATCTCGAAAAGCTTGATAAAATTATGACAAAAGATAACGCTTCTATCCTTATTGAATTTCCAGGAACGCAAGAAGAAGAATGGAGCTATAATTTAGAAGCGAATTTTCATTTTTTTCAACCTACCATTTCCCCTAATCCTCCTAGAGTCGCATGCGCTACTTGTCATAAGATTCCAATATCAAAAACTGGCGAAATTGTAAAAAAGAATATCGAATTTGGAGTTAAACATAAAAATGAACTTCCACCTGATAATTATTATGGCTTTTTTGCTTCTATGTTATACTTTTTACCGAATGGAAATTACGTAGTTTTAGGAGCTTTTACCGCTGATAACGAGGATGGTAAACGCAAAATCGCAATGGATTTATGGCATAAGAAAACAAGAGATCAAGTTCGTTATGGCGGAGTCCATTACTGGCTTGGGGAGTCGATTTCGCAATCGGTTGTTGAAGCAGATGCATTTACACCAGAATTTATGCAGTTTTTTAGAGATATGAAGAAAACAGTAGATCCCAATTATTTACTGAGTCCAAATAAATTCCACCTATATTCATACGATTACGACTATACCAAACATATTGTAAAAGATGAGGAGTAGGATAAAACGGAAAAGAATTAGATAATTTTTTAATTATTTTAATAATTTCTTTTTTTCATTTTTTTTGTTTGTTTGAATTATTAAAAATTAATTTTTTATTAATGGCGCTTTTGTAAAACGCTATAATCTATTTTTTGTTTGACCAAATAAAGTAACTTAAAATATACTTATCTACTAAATAATACTTAGTCAATCCTAAATAAAATTAAAAACATTTGAAGTTTTAACTAAAAATTCAATAAAAAGGAGATGATTTTATGGGAGATGATAAAAAAAAAGTAAAGAAAGGTGCCAAGAAAGGACTAAAAAAGGGGCTCAAGAAGGGTTTTAAAGCGTTAAAGGGAGAAATTGAAGGGGAAGAGGATTAATATGGAAAGGGGAATGATTGGGAAAATATTAGCAGATGTTAATAGTTTAAGGGGAATGATTGGGAAAATATTAGCAGATGATGAATATATTAAGAAATATATACAGTATCTGGATAAAGAGCTAAGAGAAATAAAGCAAGACATAAAGACTATATTATATTTTCAAAAAAAATAAAATTTCCATTTTTTTTATAAATTAATTTTTAATAAGTAGTGTTTTTTTATTATATCAACATTAATTATAATACTATTACTTTTATCATATAAGTGATTAGACTTTACTTGCGTACCTAATTAAAAAATTATGTTAATAAGTAAAGCTTTATTAATTCATTGAACGTATGTTTTTATTATTAAATTTAAAAATATTGGTGAAAAAAAATATCTAAGGTTAAAAATGCGTATAAAGAAATTGAAGATGTTTTAGGATCAGATTATATTACTGATAAAGATTTCATGAAAGCGGCGTACTCTCGGAATGTAGATCCGGCTTTTCCGGACAGGTGGGCAGATTTGATAGTAAGACCTGAGTCCTCGGAAGAAGTTTCTGAGATAGTAAAAATTGCGAACAAATACAAAATTCACATGGTTCCACGAGGTGGAGGAGCGGATCTAGTTGGTGGATCGGTTTCTCAAGGGGGAATCCTCATAGATCTTACAAGAATGAATCGTATTTTGGAAATTAATGAAAAGGATTATTATTGTGAGGTTGAGACTGGCGTTACCTGGGGTGCTATAGATTCCGAAATGATGCAAAGAGACTACACAACAGGATTTTTAGGTCCTGGAAGCGGATTTTCCGCAACTGTTTGTGGAAGCATTTCAAATAGCAGTGCGGGATTTGGCTCAACTAAATACGGTTTAGCTACAGATGTTTGTCTAGGTGTAGAGGTAGTGTTATTTAATCCACAAGGTACAATTATAAGAACAGGGGCTGCAGCTAACAAATACGCTGCACCGTTCTGCCGTTATGGCGTTGCACCAGACTTTACGGGGTTGTTCATGGGGGATGTCGGCACGATGGGAATTAAGACAAAAGCATTTTTACGATTGTTCCCAGATCCTCCGTATAAAGCACAGCGATATTTTATACTTAATAAAAACGATTATACTAAAGTGTTTGAATTATCGCATAAATTGCGGAAAGAAATTGGAGATGGAATACGTGATTTAATTGTGGTGCCAACCATAATTGTCCAACTTATGTCGACTCAAGTGGAAAATAAACCTCCTAAAAGACCAAGATTGAGGGGTCCTGTTTTCACATTACATTTGGAAGCTCCCGATCCACGAATTTTAGACATTTATCTAGAAAAAGCTAATGAGATCATGACGAAAGACGATGCTACTCGACCTTTCGAATGGAAGGAAGTCGATTTAGACGCTGAATTGTCGACGGATTGGAAATTCAATTTAAAATACGCTTTTAACTATTTTAACGCAGGAATTTCCACTGCCCCTCCCAAAATTTCGTGTACAACTTGCCATAAGATTGGTATTTCACGAATACCCGAAATTGTTAAGAATGCTTCTGAATTTGATTTGAAACATCAAAAGTTGGGCGCATTTCCCCCCGGAAGCATGTCAGTGTTTGCTATGATCTTATATTTTTTACCAAACGGCAATTGCGTATTCGTGGGGGGATTTATCGCTGATAATGTAGATGATCAACGTAAAATTGCGATGGATTTATGGCATAAAAAGCTGCGACACCAAGTTCGTTATGGAGGAGTTCATTATTGGCTTAGTGAATCAATTTCGCAATCGATAGTAGAGGCAGACGCTTACACTCCGGAATTTATGCAGTTTTTTAAAGACATGAAAAAAGCAGTGGATCCGAATTTTTTATTAAGTCCCAACAAATTTCATCTATATAGTTATGAAGATGATTACACAAAACATATAGTAAAAGATGAGGAATAAATCTAAAAAAATTAAAAATGGGTGAAAAGAAAATTACAGAATTTGATCCAAAAGAAAAATTTAAACGTTTAGCCAAAATTGGCGATAATGTATTGCAGTGCATAAGTTGTGGCGATTGCAGAGAACAAACCGATTACACAGCAGATCCTCCAAAATGGGGCGTTTGCGTGGCAAAAGAAAATACACCAGGATTCGAGCCTTATTTTGGAAGAGGTAAAATGCAAATTATTCGATCTCTTTGGCAAGGCAAATTAGAATTGAGTAAAGATATGGCAGAGGTAATTTTTCAGTGTCCTACATGTAATGCGTGTGCAGATGCATGTGCTTACGACATGGATAACGCCTCTATGTACGAAGCTCTAAGAGCCGAATTAGTAGAGGCAGGTTGTGGGTTAGAGGCACATGTACCAATGAATAAGGCGATGGTAGAGTTATTGAATCCTTATCAGCGGGATAATAAACAGAAAAGAGAATGGATAGATAAACTCGATTTTAAGGTAAAAGATGCTAATACCGAAACGGCAGAATATTTATACTTTGTGGGCTGTACGGCTGCTTTAACTCCGGATATTCAAACCGTAGCGATAAATACGGCAAAGGTACTCAAGAAATTAGGCGTTGATTTTTCCACATTTGGAGAACAAGAAGTATGTTGTGGATCAGTGGGGAAGAGAACAGGAGATATGAGTGCTTTTAATTCTGTTGCTACAAAAAATTACGAACTATTTAAAAAGAGCGGAGTTAAAACGATATTAACTAGCTGTGCCGGTTGTTATAGAACTTTAAAAACGGATTATGTTGACTACCTTGAAGATTTAGGTATCGAAGTGCTTCATACAGTTGAATTAATACTTAAAATTGCAAATGAAAAAAATATCCAATTAAAGCATTTAGGAATCACTGCAACATACCACGACCCTTGCCATACGGGAAGAAATTCAGGAATGAAAGAAGGAGTTAATCCTCTATACGAAGAACCGAGAGAACTTCTCTCGAAAATGGCAAATATAATCGAAATGAAAACGATTAAACAATCAGCCAAATGCTGTGGAGCTGGTGGTGGCGTAAAGAAGGGCTTTCCAGAATTAGCTTTGAAGATTGCTAAGGCTCGAATTCAAGAAGCAGAAGAGACTGGGGCAGAGATTTTAGTAAGTATCTGTCCTTTCTGCTACAGAAACTTATCTGACGCATTAAAAGATTTAAATTCGGAAATTAAAATGGTTGATCTGATGGAATTATTGGATCAAGCGTTAGAATAATAAATTTTTTTTTTAATTTTAAATTTATTTGAGAATTTAAGTAAAGGTAAAAATCAAAAATGCCAAAATTAAGCGATCCTATAACCATTAGAGGAATGGAAGTAAAGAACAGATTAGGTTATCCTCCTATGCTGACATTATCATCTGATGCGAAAGGTTGCCCTACTCAAAGAACTTATAATGCCTACGAAGCAAAAGCCCGTGGGGGAGTAGGATTAATAACATCTGAAGCAGTGTCGGTGGAACCTACCATTTTTAGTGAGCAGAACACTAGTGCGAATATTGGGAGGGACGAAAATATCCCAGCTTACAAAAAAATGGCTGATATTGTACATAAATATGGCGCGAAGATTGGAATGCAATTAGCCGATCCTGGTTTAATAGGTTTTGTTCTTGCTTCGCTTTTTAATATAGATGTAGTACCAATAGGACCATCAAAAGTGGATTTATTACATTTAACTTCTGCGTACGAAATAATGTTGCCAACTTGGTCAGACACTCTAAAACAAACTGGTGCGGAAGTTAAAGTAATGTCTATTGAAGATATTATACGATTAGAAGATTTATTTGCTGCTGGCGCAAAAAGAGCAATTCAAGCAGGATTTGACTTTGTTGAGATCCATTCTGCTCATGCTACTGGACACTCTGCATTTTTAGCACCTTACGCTAATATAAGAACTGATCAATATGGAGGTTCTACAGAAAATCGATGCCGCTTTTTACTAGAAACCGTAGAAAAAATTAGAAAAAATATCGGTGAAAAACCTCCAATTTTTGTACGAATTTCTGCCGATGAAATGGTTGATGATGGACTAAAAATTGATGAATCAAAAAAGATTGCTAAGATAATAGAAAATGCAGGAGTAGATTGTATCGATGTAAGTCAAGGAAATATGATTCGAAACCCTCAAGGTATACAGATCCCAACCTATTATAATCATGGGTGTTTTATCCATTTAGCAGAAAAAATTAAGAAATTTGTTAATATTCCCGTGATGGGTGTTGGAAGAATTGTTGATCCGAGAATGGCAGACGAGTTCATCCAACAAGGTAAAGCAGATTTAATCTATATGGGCCGTCAATTAATTTGTGATGCCGATACACCTAATAAGTATTTTAACGGACAACTTGACGATATTAGATATTGTATTGGTTGTTTACAAGGATGTATGTCAGTATGTGTACTTGATGCTTTTAGTGGTCAAAATTTTAAAGAACTTACTCCCTCTACTGACCTAAAAAAGATTGTGATATTGGGAGCGGGAATTGCAGGGATGGAAGCAGCGAGAATTGCAAAAATAAGAGGGCACGAAGTAGAAATATACGAAAAATCTGACAAGGTAGGTGGATTACTTCCTCTTGTAGCCGCAGAATACAAAAAAGAGGAGTTCATGAACATAGTAAATTATTTAGAAACTCAATTAAAAAAACTAAATGTACCTATCCATCTAAATAAAGAATTAACGAAAGAGGAAATAATATCCTTAAAACCAGATATTCTAGTTCTAGCAGTAGGTACAGATGCAACTATCCCTGTGAATTTGAAAGGAAAACCAAATATTTTAACGCAAGACGAGGCAATTTTAAAATCTAAACCTATGGGAAAAAACTTAGCTGTTTGGGGTTTAAATACATATTGGAAAGGAGGGGCGGAAACAGCTATAACATTAGCGGAACAAGGATATAACATTAAAGCCCTTATTGGGTCAAATACAATAATAGCACAGTTAGTTTGGCTCGCAACAGGAAGAAGACTTTGGATACTTCAATATTTCAGAGATAAAAATATACCCGTTTATAAAAAAGCGAAACTTTTAGATGTAACCGAGAGGGGTATAAAATTCCTTGACGAGAACAAACAAGAACAATTTATTGAAGTGGATAATTTAGTTTACTGTGGATCTCGAATATCAAACGCAAAACCTTTAAGAAAAATATTTGAAGGAGTTGCCCCTAAAACCGTGGTAGTTGGAGACGCTCGTAAATCGGGTGATATTGCTACGGCATTGTCAATGGCCCAAACATTTGCCAGAAAATTAAAATAAAAAACTAAAATATTATATTTTAAAATTTATTTCTTACTATCTTTTTTAATATCTTATTAAGAGATATGGACTTAAATTAAAATAAAGAATTTTTAAAAAAGTGGAATCAATTATAAAATCAAAAGGAAGTGAATGATAAAGATTTTAATTAACGTATGGTATCCAATTGAGAAAAGTAATGAAGTTGCGAAAAAATTCATTGAAGTTGAAAAGGTTTTTCCTATAAATTCGCCTTTAATAAAACCTTTAACATTATGGGAATCATGGGCAACTAAAACTGGTATAAAGGGAACAAGCATATTTAAGGGTATAAAAGGGAAATTTAAGGAAACAATAAGTTTTTTTGTTAGACGCTTGAGCATGTATGCGCAAGATATCGAGGGATATACATTTGAAATAGCCGCATCATTCACGAGTAAGGAAGGAAAAACATTAATAGGGAAAGATTTATCTGAATTTTTAATTCCTGAATAAATTCATTTAGAGCTTATTTATTATTTAAAAAAAGAGATAAAAGACCTCGAGATATAGCAGAAGCAATGAAGGACGCCCAACTATTTGCCCAAAAATTAAAATAAATTCTTTTTATTCCACCTAAAATACATTTTTTAAACAAAAATCACTTATTTTTTTAATAATTTTTATATGTAAAAAAAATCAATAAAGGTTTACTAAAAATGTCGCTAGATCAAATTAATACATTTATGAATATGATTAGAAAAAAAGAAGGAATTACTCCAAAAACTGTTTTTGGTGAGATTGTTAAGCGTAAAGCGGAGCGGGTTGGAAATAAGGTTTTCTTAACATATATTAGAGATTTTGATAAGGGAATAGAAGAAAAATATACATATAAAGATATGCATATTCAATCCAATCGATTGGCGAATGGCCTATTAAAGTTGGGATTAAAAAAGGGTGATGGAGTTTCCATATTTCAAATAAATAGCCCTGAATACCTCTTTGTATTGTTTGCTAGTTTTAAAATGGGCTGTTATGTGGTGTTAGTGAATATAGGTTTACGTGCAGAGGGTTTAAGTTATATAGTAGATCATTCTGATAGTAAAGCTTTTATACTACATTGGACTTTATTAGACGCTTATTTAAAAATAAAAGATCAATTGCCAAAAATCAAACATGTTATAGTAGACATAAATGAAGCACCTACCGATTTAAAATTACACGAAGGTGCATTATCTCTCCAAAGTGTAATGGAAGCCCCCGAGGATGATATCAAAGTAGACATCGATCCAAATGATATGGCCATTCTAATATATACATCGGGCACAACTGGGCTCCCTAAAGCGACGACATTTTTTTATGGAAGATCGTTGATGGGAGACGCTCTTGTGTTTATGGGTCTCATAGCCTTTGGGATTGGTCGTCCGGGTGATGTATTATTCACTTGTTTACCATTATTCCATGGAAATGCACTTCAATTAACGACAATGCCCGGATATATGGCTGAATGGCCCGTCGTCCTATCAAAAAGGTTTTCTGCTTCAAGATTTTGGGATATGATTCGTAAATATAAAGTTACAAATTTTAACCTGTTGGGATCAATGCCACAATATCTGTTAAAACAACCTCCGAGACCAAACGATGGAGAGAATAAAGTATGGCGCGTTAATTCGGCTGCTTGCCCCAAAGAGCTAATTAAAGATTTTGAAGAGAGATTTAAATTGAAAGTCTATGAGGGTTATGGTGCGGTTGATGGAGGCGGTTTTTTCCTCGGAACCTATGGCAGAGAAAAAGAAAAACCTCCAGTAGGTACAATGGGAAAACCAGCTAATAATGTTACAGCGGAAATAATGGATGAAGATGGTAATATTTTGGAACCTGATGAGGTAGGAGAACTGGTCTTTTTAGTTAAAGAAGAAGAAAAAGAACAGAGGCAGGTTAAATATTATAAAGATGAAGCTGCTTCTAAAAGATTAATTGAGAAAGGAACAGACGGTAGATTATGGTTCCATACAGGGGATTTAACAACAAAAGATAAGGATGGATGGTTCTTCTTCGTGGATCGGAAAAAAGATTCAATTAGGAGACGCGGAGAAAACATTGCAGCTTGGAGCATTGAACGGGTGATTAATAGACATGAAAAAATCCTGGAATCAGCTGCGTATGGCATAAAGTCATCTCAAGTAGGAGAGGATTATGCTGAAGATGAGGTAATGGTTGCAGTGGTTTTAAAACTAGGTGAAACCTTGACTCCTGAAGAAGTTCTTGATTTTTGTAAGGATAAACTTGCTACTTTTCAAATTCCTCGATTTATAGAATTTGTAGATAAGCTTCCTAAAACCGAAGTACATCGAATAATGAAGCGTTTTCTTAAGGAACGTGGAGTTACAGAAAAAACTTATGACCGAGAAAAATCTGATTATATTAAATAACGAGATCTATAGATATATTTTTTGTTTTTTTTAATTTTTTATAAACTTTAAACGATTTATACGAGGAAAGATTTTAATTAAAAAAAAATTTAAGCATTTTAACTAAGGAAAAAAAATTAAAACAAAAATGAACCAAAATGTCAACAAAAAAAAAATTTAGAGTAACTAGGAGAACCATATTAAGGGACATTATTAAACATAAGGCAGAAACTGTGCCTGATAAAGTGTACATGACATACATTAGGGATTTTGATAAAGGTATCGATGAAAAATATACCTATAAAGACATGGAACTATTGTCAAATCGTCTAGGAAATGGTCTTATGAAAGTAGGTTTAAAAAAAGGCGAGGGTGTGGCTTTAATGCAAATCAATTCACCAGAATTCTTATTAACTGTTTTTGCTACGTTCAAAACGGGCATGTATTCTGTTATGGTAAACATTGCACTAAGAGCGGATGGTTTACAGTATATTATAGACCATTCCGACGCTTCCGCTATTATAGTTCATTGGTCTCTTTTAGCTGCTGTTTTAGAAATTAAAGATCAGTTGCCTAAAATTAGATACATTATAGTCGATACTAATGAAGCACCAGTGGATTTTAAATTACCAGAGGGAACAGAATCCCTCCAAGAAGTAATGAAAGCCCCTGATGACGACATAGATATCGAGATTAGTCTTGATGACATGGTAATGCTTATGTATACTGCTGGAACGACAGGTTTACCTAAAGCAATTACATTTTGGCAGGGTAAATTGATTGGAGGTCTTAGTCTTCAATCACTTCTCAGTTTTGTAAATATGATGGCTCAGTCAGATGATGTTCTCTTTACAGCCTTACCGTTATTCCATTCGAATGCGTTATTTCTAACCAGTTTGCCTGCTTATTTTGCAGAAAGACTTTTAATACTTGGCAAGAGATTCAGCGCAAGCCGGCACTGGAATATATGCCGAAAATATGATGTGACTACTTTTAACGCGCTTGGAGCGATGATATCTATATTAATGAAACAGCCAGAAAGACCAAATGATGGGGAACATAAAGTCAGGGGAATTGGTTCAGCTGCTTGCCCTAAAGAATTATGGATTGCATTTGAAAAGAGATTTAATGTAAAAATATCAGAAGGCTATGGCGCCACCGATGGAGGGGGATTTATGTTAACTGCTGGTGGGCGAGACGATGTACCTGTAGGATCTATGGGAAGACCATTGCCTGGAGTTGTTGCTGAAGTTATGGATGATAATGGGGTGATTCTTCCTGAACCAGAACAAGTTGGAGAATTAGTTTTCTTAGTACCTGAGAGGGAACTTAAACAAAGAGAAGTGAAATATTATAAGGACGCTGAAGCCTCTAAAAGATTAATACTAAAAGGAGCAGACGGGCAAATGTGGTTCCATACAGGTGATTTAGCGTACAAGGATAAAGATGGTTGGTTTTTCTTCCTCGATAGGAAAAAAGACTCCATTAGAAGGCGTGGTGAAAATATAGCTTCGTTTAGCCTTGAGAAGATAATTAATTTACACGATAAAGTTTTAGAATCGGCAGCGTACGGTATTAAAGCAGAATTAGGGGAAGATGAGGTGATGGTTGCCATAGTTTTAAAACCAGGGGAAAGCATGACACCAGAGGAACTTTTAGATTTTTGTCAGGGTAAAATGGCCTATTTCATGATACCTCGGTATATTGATTTCGTAGATAAGCTTCCTAAAACCGAGGTACATAGAATAATGAAGCGTTTTCTCAAAGAGCGTGGAGTAACAGAAACCACTTACGATAGGGAAAAAGCGGGATACGAGATAAGACGAACTTAAAAGAAATTTTTTTAGAAATTCAATTTTTTATACTTTTTCTTAAATTTTTTTATAATTGATTAGCTACGCATTAGGCACATCTTATAATCTTATAAATTGATAATATCAGATAAGACGAACCTTGATTAATATATTCTTTTTTAAAGACGATATAGAAATTTCTATAAAAAATCATTCAAAGATCTCTTGAAAAGACATGCATTACATTCGTAAAACCTAGACCAGGCTGACCGAGTGTGTGTGTGAATGCTATATCAAGATGTTTATCTGGGACCTGTCGCTTGGCAACTTCCTTATCTTTTCGCATCTGGAATAAAATTTCAGCAATCTGTCGCGCTCCAGTTGCTCCAAGAGGGTGACCACAAGACAACAGACCGCCACCAGGATTAATAGGAAGATCGCCATCTATTTCTACGACGCCATCATTAATCATATTAACGCCCTCACCTTTTTTACAAAAACCGAAATCTTCGTAATGAACAAGTTCTGAAATTGAAAAGCAATCGTGGCATTCACCGAAACCTCTTTTATAAAAATCCTTGGGTTCGACCCCAGCCATTTTAAACACAGTTTTGGATGTTGTAGCGTCGGTATAAATACCGTAGTATGGTTTTTCAGTTTCTCCAAGTAAAAAGTGACTTCCCATAGCAGATGCCTTTATCCATATGGGTGTATCAATGTGGTTTTTTTTTACCCAATCCTCACTCATAAGAATTAAAGCCGCAGCTCCATCTGTTCGAGGACAACATTGTGATCTGGTCAATGGATCGTTAATCATCACATCATTTAACACTTCATCTGTAGACATAGGCTTTTGAAATTCAGCTTTAGAATTTTTTGAGGCATTTTTTCTGCTTTTCACTACAATATTTGCTAGATCTTCATTTTTTGTACCATACTCTTTCATATGACCGCGAGCCATTAAAGCAAATCCCGCTGGCATTCCACCGCCACCCCCAATAGCTATAGGAAAACCATGGCTATAAGCTTTTCCCTCAATCTGAAATCTTGTTCCTCCTCCGACAACCATCATTGAAACATCTTTCATTTTCTCAATTCCCATAGCGATTACACAGTCGCTCATACCCGAAGCAATATCCATATAAGCCAGGCGGAAAGCATTAGAGCTCGAGCTACATGCGTTCACCACTCTTGTAATTGGAATTCCAATTAATCCTGTTTCATTCATAATTTCATGACCGATTCCTACTCCGCCACATGTTCCGTAATAACAGCTTTGGATTAGTTTACGGTCAATACCTGAATTCTCAATTGCGTCGTTTACCGCAGGTCTTCCAATTTCTTGATATAAAAGCTTATCAAGCCTTCCAAAAGGAGACACTCCTCCTCCAATTACCGCAACATTTCTCATTCTTTAATCACTCACTATTTTAAACATGGTATTTTTTTCGTTAGGTTGTAACTCAATCTCTTTTCCGATTTTAACATCATCAAAATTCTCAGTATCAAATGTTCCCATTAAACTAAAAGAATCTTTACCATCTTCACTAAAAAGCTTCACGAGACCAAAAATTTGCTTTTTATCTCTTTTCTTTTTCTGATAAGTGCTTGAATAAGTTAGGACTACACCTTTAGGACCAATTAAGATACTTGAAAAATCGGTTCCTTGGCATATATTGCAATAGGTCCTCGCCGGATATCTGATATTTCCGCAATTATTGCATTTTACAGCATTTAATTTATTTTCTATTAATCTTGGAATTTTGGGACGTGTTATTAAATTTTCCATAGTAAATTACCATTTATTTTAATTCAATAAATTATTGTTTTTAATTAAAAATTATTAAAATATTTGGTTAATTATGACTTTACCGTTAGAGAATATCACTATATTAGATTTATCGCGTATGCTCCCTGGTCCGTATTGTACAATGATTTTATCTGATCTTGGAGCAGAGGTTATTCGCGTTGAAGACCCTAAATATCCTTACAGTAGCCCCCCTCCTTTTTTTCAGAAGGGGAAATATCGCGAGAGTGCTTTTAATGCAGTTCTTATGAGAAACAAAAAATCAATTGCGCTTAATCTGAAAAAAGAGGAAGGAAAAAAGATTTTTTACGACTTAGTCAAACGAGCAGACGTAGTTATGGACTCATTTCGACCAAAGGTTATGAACAAATTAAAGATCGATTACGACACTCTTTCCTCAATAAACCCTTCGATTATTTGCTGTTCTTTATCCGGCTATGGTCAATATGGTCCTTACGAACAAGTGGCAGGTCACGACATAAATTACATAGGTATCTGTGGGATATTAGACCAAACTAGGCAACGTTTCGTTTTTGGGAAAGAGGACAGAGAACGAAAACCAATAATTCCAGGAGTCCAAGCAGGTGATATTGGGGGTGCTTTGATATGTGCCATTGGCATTTTATCAGCTATAATTGAAAGAGCAAATAATCCCGAAAAGAAAGGTCAATTTATAGATGTTTCAATGACCGATTCTGTATTTTCTTTTATGCCAATGGCCGCTGCTTTCCAGTTTTCTAAAGAATTTAGTAAAATATTTGATGCTGCTGCTCTTCGGGGTGGAATGCCGTATTATTCAGTCTATAAGACTAAGGATAACAAATATTTAGCTGTTGGAGCGATTGAAATAAAATTCTGGCAAAAATTATGTGAAGGCTTAGGACGTAAAGATTTAAAAGAAAAACAATGGACGCTTGGGGCAGAAAAAGAAAAGATTTTTGAAGAAATAGAAAAAGAATTTTTAAAGAAAACTCAAGAAGAGTGGCTTGAAATTTTTAAAAACTATGATACTTGCATTTCACCAGTTAAAAATTTTGCCGAAGCGTGTGAGGACCCTCAGATTTTAGCTCGTAATATGGTTGTTGAAATGGATTATCCAGTATTAGGTAAAATTAAAAATTTAGCCTCACCAATTAAAATGTCGAGAACACCTCCTACTATAAGAAGTCCCGCCCCAAAATTAGGACAAAATACAAAAGAGATTTTAAAATGGTTAAATTATTCTGAAGAAGATATTCAAAATTTAAAAAAAAATAGAGTTATATAATTTTTTCTTAATTGTTACGCGAAAAATTTACTTAGCGTTTTAAGTCATAAGAAGGTTTTATTTTTAATCCTTCGGGTATTTTATTTTCTTTGGTCGGACTCTCAGCTAGTTCAAACCTGAAACCGACTATTTCTTCACCACCTATCATATGCACAGGAGGAACATTTGGACGAAGATCCTCAGGTTCTATTAGTTGGCTCCAATCAACCGGAAATTTGATGAGAGTTTTAACACCCTCTTGCCTGAATGCTTTTGCCGCTTCTTTTACATCCTTAACTACAAAAGTTAGGTTATGTACTCCAGGTCCTTTTTCTTTCAAATGTTTGGACCACAGAGTTTGAAGTTTATCACTCGTTGGTTCTATAAATTGTAGAATTACATTGCCAAGTTGCACATGCACAGCTTTTACTACACCCATGCTTGACAATACATTGGCAAATTCAACCTCCACCTTCTCAGCTCCAAATATTCTATTCAAAAATTCATAGGCTTTTTCGGCATCTCGAACTACAATCTCAATATGCACTAAAGGCGACACTTTAATTACCATTTTATTCACCCTTAAATGTCAACTTGTGATTCATATCCTTAATAATTCCCATTAATTAATAAATATAACAATTTTACTAAAAAATTGGTGTAAGAATTGGTAAAAGAACTGGGTGTTGCGTATTATGGTAACCTTTTTCCTGATAGAGCTCGTGAGGATGTAAAAGAAATGGCTGATCATGGATGTAACTCGGTATTAATAGCAATGTCTGAATATGAATGGATACACTGGAAAAAAAACATTTTTAGAATTTGTCAAATAGCTAAGGAATTCGATTTCAGAGTTCACATGAATCTTTGGGCGTGGGGCGGCGTTTTTGGAGGCGAAGCACCTTCTTTTTTTCTTCATAATAATGACAACTATAGGCAAGTGCTTTCCACGACTGAAAAAAAACTATTAAGTAGTAGAAAAGTTCCGGCGGCATGTTTCAATACACCAGAATTTAAAAAATACATGTTTGATGCAATTAAACAAATTGCAAAAAAGGATTTTATTGATGGGTTTTTTTGGGACGAGCCTCATTATCATTACATGCCAGAAAAGTCAGAAATCTTTACTTGTAGATGTAAAACTTGTCAAGAGATTTTCAAAGATATATACAAAAAAAAAATGCCAAATTCTAAAACAGATGAGATTTCGGAATTTAAAGAAATGACGATAATTAATTTTATAAAAGGATTATCTCAAAAAGTTAAGGAAGTCGACTCCACGAAAAAGGTTACTGTATGCTTAGTACCTCCTCCATTAATAACAGGAATAACGGATTGGGATAATTTTTGCGAATCGTTAAAAGATTTTATTGATGTTTTCAGCTCTGATCCCTATTGGCTATTATATAAAGAAACATTAGATTATGTTGAGAAATATTCAAAAAAAACAGTAGAATTAGCAAAGAAATACAATCTCGAATCGCAATTATGGTGTCTCGCATTTCTCGTCCCTAAAAGAAAAGAACTGCAATTAAAAGAACAATTTCTATTTTTGACAAATATAAAGTGGATTCGATATTTTCTTGGTGCTATAGAGGTGCAGAAGGAATATCTGTTTCTTCTAGAAATCCAAAAGAAGTCTGGCGTGTTATTGGTGAAGCGTATAATGAATTAAAAGTAAAATACAACCTATAATTTTTTAAAATGAGGGAGCCATTTGGCTTCTGCTTCAAACATTTCGTCAACCATTTCACGAACTTCTGCTGGGGAACACACGCTTGCGGTATTTGGATCGAGTAATACGGCGTGATAAACTTTTTCTCTGTCTAATTCCAATGCTCCTTCAACTGCTGCTTTCTGTACCATTACATTAGACATGCAAAGAGCTTGACATACGGTTGGTAGCTTGATACCGCCCTGTGGATGTAATCCATGAGCGTCTGCAAATATAGGTACTTCTACGCAACATCCTTTAGGAAGATTAGTAATTAATCCTCTCTCTTTATTCAAGAGATTACCGTTAAACCGGAATGGCTGGTTTGTTTCGATCGCATCAATAATGGGAGCAGCGTATTCTCCAGAAGGCGTATTTTTATATCGTAGTTTCTTAGCCTTTAGTTTTACACGGAATCTTTGATTGATTTTTTCTTGATTTTTAACTTGTTGATGGTAATCAGATGCATGCTCTAAATTGGTTAACCAAAGTAAATCGATTTTATATTTCTCCAAAAGATCAGTGCGCTTACGATAATAAGGGAGATATTCACTGAGATGTCCGTCAGATTCGGTCATGAAATAACCAGTGGCGTTCATCATATCCCAGCGAACGCCTTTATAGTTACTTACTTTCTCGGTATTTTTATTAAATAATTCGAATATTTTTGGATAGCCATTTTGCCACGGTGAATTTGGTTTGTTTGGATCTCTATAGCGTGCTTCAAGGAACCATGCCATGTGATTAATGCCTGCGCAAAGAAAACTGAAATCCTTTGGTTTAACGCCGAGCCAGCTACGTAAAACTAGCGCCGTATGTTCTACGCCGTGACATAGTCCTACTGTAGAATCTGGAACGATTGTGTTGCAATACCAAGTGTTCATTGCCATTGGATTGGTGTAGTTTAACAGGAGTGGTCTTTCCGCATCGTTATTTACATTATACCCAACATCTTGTATGTTTTTCAAAAGGGAATCGTAAAACGGTACTGTTCGAAGGAAACGAAATATTCCGCCAGGTCCTAAAGTGTCTCCTACAGTCTGGGAAACGTTATATTTGAATGGAATTTCAACATCCAACTTGTAAGCATCGAGTCCACCTATATGGACTGCGTTAATAATGTATTTCGCATCTTCAACAGCTTTTTTTTGGTCCGTTGTTTTTTCAAATGTAATTCCTTCTAATTCTGTTAAATGATTTTCTCTATATTTTTGCATGTATTGATACATTAAATCAAGACGATGGGCATCAATATCCTCTAAACAAATTATCGTATCCTTCCGAAGTGAGGGAAATGTAAGAATGTCGGTAAGAACCGTTACCCCAAATACTAAGGATCCCACACCAATAAATGCAATTTTTAGCATACTAATTCAATTGAATTCTTATAGCATTAAAAATGTTTTTAACTTCCTTTATAATATGATTTACGCATAAAGTCTTAAATGAAAATAAATTCTCATTCATAATATAAATTAAGTGTTGAGATTCGACAAGATATTTAGAGGAGATATTTGTATGATTTATACCAAATTTCAAGAAATAGTAGGAACTAAGTATCCCATAATCCAAGCGGGAATGGGGCCTTACAGCACTACGGAGCTTTGTGTTGCTGTTGCTAAAGAAGGAGCATTAGGATTAGTTTCGACCATCGGTATGGCTGCTGGAGGTGCTAGTTCAGCAGCACCAGAAGCCGCTCAAAAAGTTTTTGGTAGTGGGAGTCCAAGAGTTATTGTAAAACGAGTTATCCAATATGTATATAATAATTTGAAAGATTACCCTAATGCGAAATTTGGAGTAAATGTGCCAGTTGCGACGGATTTTACTTATGCGGCGAGGAGTCTGATTAAAGGAACTATAGAAATCCTAAATCAAAAACCAGAAATCAAAGAAAAATTGGCGGTTATTGTGACTTCGGCAGGAGATCCTTTGCCTTGGGCTATAGATGCTGTGTCTAAGGGTGCTAAAAAAGCAAGAATCGCTATTAAAGAAAAATTACCTCACATAATATGGTGCCATGTTTGTCCTAATGTAAGAGGGGCAAAACGTGCAGAAAGAGCAGGTGTTGATATCGTCATCGCATCAGGTCGAGAAGGTGGAGCTCACTGTGCGTGGAGGGATGTAACATCAATAGTGTTGCTTCCTGAAGTCGTGAAAAATGTTAATAAGCCCGTGGTCGGTGCGGGAGGATATGCTGATGGAGCTTCACTAGCTGCAGCCTTAGCTTTAGGTGCAATTGGGGTTCAAATGGGAACTCGCTTTATCGCCACTCAAGAAGCTGACTTTCAAGAAATGTGGAAAGAAGCTATTGTTAAACGAGCTGAAACAGAAACACTTGTTGCTCGAGGATTTTTTGGTCCCATGAGATTTCTCAGAAATTCAATGTCCCTAAATGTAGTTGATGAAACGATTTCTGATGCATCTGATCTATTTCGAGGTATTCCATGCCCTTCGAATGAAAAAATATTGAGAATGGAGATGCAAGGACTTGAAAAACTTTACGAGGAAAATGAAGAAGAAGCGTTACTTCAAGGCGGTGTGGTTGCAGGACGCATTCATTCAATCCCTACCGTGAAAGACCTGCTCGAAAGTGTCATGAGTGAAGCTGAACAAATAATCTCAACTTTACCCAATAAAGTACTAAAATAAGTAGATAAAAATTATTTAATAGATTAGTATAAATAAATCTTAAAGAAATTAATAAACAATAATCTTTAATGCAACATTTAAATGAGAGATGAGTTTGATATATACAAAATTTCAAGAAATAGTTGGGACGAAATATCCAATAATACAAGCCGGGATGGGACCATATAGTACTACGGATCTGTGTATTGCGGTAGCTAAAGAAGGGGCATTAGGATTGATATCGACAATAGGTATGACTGCTGGGGGTGCTAGTTCAGCAGCGCCAGAAACTGCTCAAGAAATTTTCGGAAAAGGGCGCCCTGGCGTTATTATAAAAAGAGTCCTTCAATACGTGTATGATAAGTTAAAAGACTACCCAGATGCCAAATTTGGCGTAAATATACCAGTAGCAACAGATTTTACTTATGCGGCGAGAAAGTTGATTAAGGGAACTATAGAAATCTTAAAGGAAAATCCGGAAATGCAGAAAAAATTGGTCGTTATAGTGACCTCTGCGGGAGATCCTTTACCTTGGGCGATCGATGCCACATCTAAAGGTGCAAAAAAAGCTAGAATTGCGATTAAAGAAGAGTTGCCTCATATAACATGGTGCCATGTTTGTCCTAATGTAAGAGGTGCGAAACGCTCGGAAAGGGCTGATGTAGATATCGTCATTGCCTCAGGAAGAGAGGGTGGCGCTCATTGCGCTTGGAGAGATGTTTCGTCAATGGTATTGCTTCCTGAAACCGTAAAAAATGTTAGTAAGCCTGTTGTTGGTGCTGGTGGGTTCGCAGACGGAGCTTCTTTAGCTGCGGCGTTAGCTTTAGGTGCAGTTGGTGTTCAAATGGGAACGCGCTTTATTGCCACTAAAGAAGCGGATTTCCAACAAATGTGGAAAGAAGCATTAGTAAAAAGAGCTGAAACAGACACTCTTGTAGCACGAGGGATATTTGGTCCGATGCGATTTCTGAGGAATCCAATGTCCTTAAAAGTAGTGGATGAGACAATTTCTGGAGCGTCCGATTTGTTTCGCGGCATTCCATGTCCATCGAACGACACCATAATGAGGATTGAAATGAAAGGACTTGAAAAACTTATCGAAGAAAATGAAGATGAGTCTATAATACTGGGGGGTGTGGTTACGGGGCGCATTCATTCCATCCCAACCGTGAAAGAATTGCTCGAAAGCGTTATGGAGGAAGCTGAACAAATTATCTCAAAATTACTACCGTCCTACATTAAAAAAGAAGAATTAATAGAAATTCAAAAATAAGAAGAATAATTATTTTTTTTTTTTACTCCATTTATTATTCTAAAATACCAAAAAATTAATTATAATTAACTCTAAATAATAGGTAATGAAAAATAAAAGGTTGATTCTTTATTTCTCCCTTCTGATTCAAGCCATATCTTTCCACCGTGTAATTCAATAATCTTTTTTGAAATATATAAGCCCAATCCGCTACCTTCAATTCCAAGATTCCATCCTTGACCATAGTGCTCAATTTTACCAAATTGCTTAAAAATCTGTTGTTTCTCCTCTTCGGTAAAACCGATCCCATTATATGAAAATTATCTCTAATTTCGGATTGTATTTTTATGTTCCCCTTGGGCGGAGTATATTTGATCGCATTACTTAACAAATTTGTGATCACTTCAAACATTTTCTCTTTTTCAAACCTTGTTATAATTTCATCTTGAATTTCTATATCTATTTTTTGCTTTCTGGCATCTATTAAAGGTCTCAACTCTCTTACGCAAAACTTAATAAGGAATGCTAAATCTTCTATTGATGCGTTTATTTGCAAATCGTTAAACAATTAATCAATAAAAAAGATTGAAAAAATTTTAGATTTCAAATTCTCCTTCTTATCTTAAGATAAGATATCAACACCTCTAAAAAATAAATTTTGTTTAATTATTAAATAAAAGAGTTATATTTTTGTCTAATACCTAAATTTAAACATTGAATAAGTTTACTTAAGTAAAATTTTTTAATATAGTTTTAATTAGAGTGTTAATTTTTAATTAAAGATAATTTTTGTTAATTATCTTTGTTAATTTAGAAAAATTAAAAAAAAAAAAAAAAAAGGGCTTTCAAAAAAATGTCAATAGAAGAAAAAGTCTGTGTTAAAGTGTTAGGAAGTATGATCGCTTACGCAGCTGATCAGATTGCTACATTTGACGACGAATTCAAGAGTAAACTTCAAGGCTTGGACGAGATAATACAATGGAAAATTGGCGATGATATCGCAAATTATACTCAGATTAAAGACAACAAAATAACATTTGTTGAGGGAACTGCGTCAAATCCTTCTTTAACCTTCGAAATCCCAAATGTATCAGATGCATTAAAGATGTTAACAGGACAGATTGATCAAAGTGAAATGATGAATATAATGACAATTAAAGGAGATGCAGCAAAACTTCAGGAATTAGCTTTTATTATGGAAACAGTAGGAAAATATAGTGAAGGAATGAGAGGAGGGGGATAATATGGACAAGCAAGAATTGCAAGTAAAAATGATGATGTATATCATGGTTAAAAGTTTAGAAGAGATTGCTAAAGTCGACGAGGATTTTCAAGAAGAATTGGAAGATTTTGACGACGCAACCATCCAATGGAATGTTGGAAATATTAGAGTTTATATAACTATTAAAGATGGAAAATATTCATTTGAAATGGACGCCGAGGCTGAAGATCCAGAAGTTACAATGATAATTGAGGATCTTGATATCGCAAAACAGTTCTTCAGTGGAGAATTAGATGGAACCTCTGCATATATGAGCGGAGACTTAAAGATTGAAGGAGATTTACAATTGACGATGGCATATGGTGCTTTAGCAGAATTTATTACGGATTATTTAGAACCAATCAGACCAAGCTAAACGAATCAATAAGCATAACCAATATATAAAAAAAATTAAATTCAAATATTTTTTATTTTTCTCTTTTTTTTTATTACTATCTTGGAGAGTAAAAATTTAAAGAAAGGAATTTTTTTTGGGATGATCTGCGTTATTTTAGCAGGTTTTTCACCTATTATTATCAATTCCCGTCCTAAGGTTCTTGATGCTTATTTTTTTGCTACAACGACTTGTGCAATTGAAGCATTTCTTTTTTTACCGATAATGTTAGCTGAAAGAAAAAATATTAAAGCGAAATTCGACAAGAACCTTATAAGTACCATCGAATTAAATTCTCTCTTATATGGATTTAAGAATAATAAAATTCTATTGATATATGTTGGAATTACATTTGGCGTGGCACAAATTTTATTTTATTGGGCGTACCAACTCGCAGGCACAATAAACGGGTCTCTTGCTCAAAAAACAGCGGTAATTTTTGGGTTATTATTTGGGTACTTGATTAATCGCGAAAAAATTTCTTATAAGCAAATTATATTTTCATTAATTTTATTTTTTGGGCTCATTTTAGCAGTTACGCAAGGTTCATTTAACCTGCTTGAGCCAAATTTTGGCGTGTTATTGATGCTCATAACAGTAATTTTATGGATGCTTGCGCATTCGATTACTAAGCCTATTTTTGATAGGGAGGAATCTACACCTATTCAAATGGTTTTTATGAGAAACTCTATAAGCGCTCTATTTTTGGTATCTACATATTTTATCTTTTATCCTCTTGAAAATGTAAAGTTATTGTTTGATTCGATTAACCTATTTTTTGTCATTCTAATGGGGGTTACTTATGGTCTTTCATTATTTTGTTGGTATAAATTGTTATCATATTTAGGCACCTCAAAAGCTACAGCAATGACCTCGGGAACTACAATAATCACGATAATTTTTGCTACAATCTTATTAAGCGAGGTCTTTACGGTTTTCCATGTAATCGGTACAATTTTAGTAATTATATCGGTTATAATGATTGTAAAACCAAGAAAAGAGAACGATTAATTATAAGATTTTAGACTTTAAGGAAAATAAAAATAGTGGTCTGATCCTCTTTCTTCTCTTTTATGTTTACAATATTTTACTACTTTTTGAGGGGAAAGAAATACGAGATAATACTCCAGAACTTTTATAGGATTTAACCAAAGGTTTAATTTAGTCAGATTAACTAGGTTTTCTAAACCCTTTATTTCTTTGATTTGATTTACATTCAGATTTAATGCTTTCAGATTTGAAAGGGTTTCTAACCCTTTAATCTCAGTTATTTGATTAAATGATAGATTTAAACTTTTTAAATTCTTTAAATTTTCGAGCCTTTTAATTTCACTTATTTTGTTATGACTTAGATTTAGTATCTTTAGATTCTTTAATTTTTCGAGATATTTAATTTCGGATATATCATGGATATCTGAATTGCTTAGATCTAATTCGTTGTTAAAAACTATTTTAATTTTATTTCCTTTATAATTTACGAACTCAATCCTATTTTTTATTAAATCTTCCAAAATTATTTCAATTTCTTCCTTGTTCAAATATTCCAAATAATTTTCATTTATCAAGTAAGTTATGGTATTTAAATGACCGCTTGAGAATCTTTTTGCTATTTCGTCTTTAAATACTTTTCTTGCTATTGGATCTCCTGCCTCAGTCAACTTTTTCAATAATGGAAAAGCGAGGTTTCTATGTAATAGACGAGTATCGTAATTATTTTCAGCCCACGCTTCTAAGTTTGAGCAGTGTGCCCAGAATTCTGTTTCTGGAGAGATCTGAATACCACTAAAAATATCTTCTAAGGAATTGTCCAATTTTTCTGCCGCTTCGTCAATCGATTCAATTTCATCTAGCGAACTAAATTCTTCAACTGGTACATCCATTAATAAGAATTTACATTGATGAAATCGTTTTCCATTAACATATATCATAGTTGTCCTGTTTTCTATATTGAGGAGATTTTTTGCTACATAATTAACAAAAGAGCCTAAAATTCCCTCTGGGACAAAACTTTCTAATTTGAGAGTGAGATATTGGTTGATTTTAAATTCTTCCATAATATATCCAATCTACTAATTATCTCTGTATTCTAATATTCTTTTCAATATTCCTTTACTTTAGGAGGATTTAACTTACGCGAATAAAAGCTATTTCTGCTTCAGGTGGAGTCATTTGAATATAAATATAATTACTCCCACCACGATATATAAAATCTTCCGGTTTAAAAAAAATTAACTTATCATCTCCTTCGAACTTAAAGAACCATTTAGTTCCAGCATCAGAATTTTCTTTTAATAACCAAATTTCATCTCCTTGTATGCCCCATCTACCTTTTTCATTACTTAAAACGTAATTTTCATGCGTAAACATCAGATTTTCATATGTTTTACTTTCTGATTTCCAAATACCAATTCAATTTTAGAATTATTTCTTCGCTCATACATCTATTTAAAGATTAAATCCTTATTTAAAATTTATAGATATTTAAAATTCAAATCCATTTTATTTTTAGTGGTTCTCTAGGAGGGGTTCGGTAATATTTTACTGCGGGATAACCTAGGATTAAGACTCCATTCACATTCATTTTTTTTTGGGATATTTAAACCTCTTCTTACTTTCTTATTTCGTCTTAACGCCTCTTGAGCATATCCTATTCAACAAGATCCTAGACCACGCGTTTGAGCCGCAAGCATCCCGTAGGTTAAAGCAATTCCCGCATCTGCACTCGAAAATCTTGAAGATTTTGGAGCATAAGTAATTATCACTACTGGTGCTTTAAAAAATATAGGATCTTGACCCTCTTTAATTCTTTTGAAAAAATCATCAAGTCCAATTTTAGTAGCAGGATCGTTTAAAAATTCCTTTACATTACTCGATACAAATAAACTTAGTAATTTTCTAAAATTTACAACCTTTCTTAATAATTTCATCATTTTAATAGCCGCTTTTCTAACTTTATCTATTTTTTTTAAATCTGTAAGCACTATATATTCCCAAGATTGGGCATTTCCAGCGCTTGGAGCGTATCTCGTGGATTCAAGAACAGCTAAAATCTCTTCTTTAGGCACGGAATCAGGCTTGTAGCGTCTTGTTGAACGCCTACTCCTTAATATTTTCGATAAAGTCTCAAAATTTACGATCAAGGACGGATCCTTCGCTTCTTCGAATTCAAAAGCCTGTTCTGCATCTTCATATAATATAGCATTCATAGGGCAAATAGCAATACAATGCCCACATTTAATACATCTATTATATGGGTCTTTAAAAATTACTTTCCTTTTTTCACCGGCAGGGGTTGGAGGCGAAAAAAATAAATGTGCGGGACAATCTTTTACACATTCCCTACATTTAATACATGGTTCATTTTCGATTCCCAAAATTTTCAAAAAACATCACATTTAATTAATTTTGATAAAAACTACAATTATAAAGCTTTTAATTTTAAATTTCTTATGAATTTTAAGATTATAAATCATTAAGATTCATTTTAAGATCTCTCTCAGCCAGCAAGCTCAGATAATATCTTTTTAAAGTTCGCAATCTGATAGTCTTTTTTGTATTTTTCAAATTTAGATAAATCAATACTGTTAACATAATCTTCATAATTCGAAAGAACTTCTTTAATTTTTTTAATCCACTCATCGATATTAGTTATATCGTTATTAATTAGTACTCCATTAACGCTAGATTCAGTTAGTCCACCTCGATTTGAAGATATTACCGGAATATAATAACATGCTGCTTCGATTGGTATTCGACCAAATCCTTCCATACATAAAGAAGGTATTAAAATTAATTTCGTTTTATTGTAAACGATATCCATATTTTTCGTCCGTTTGAAGAATTTAATGTTAGAAGGTTTTCTTTTTTTTATAGGATATTTTCCAAAAACATAAAATTTTTGATTCGATAATCGTTTGGCAATTTTTAGAAAGATATTAATTCCCTTGAATGGAGAAGTATGGAACATTGTAATGTAATTTCTCCTTTCAAGATTTTTAGGCTTCTTGTTTTCTATTTCTAAGATCGGATAAATTATTTTTGCTCTTAAACCGAATAGCTTTTTAATTAAGTTTTGCATAAATTTTGAATTTACAACAACCTCATTCGAAAATAATGCGAATTTATTTTTTCTTTTATACACATAAATAAAAAAAAATTCCACAAAATCCTTGATATTTCTAACGATCTTATTAAATCCGCCACGATAATTTTTAAATATATTTAAGCTAAATTCGTCCCTAACAAAATAGATAGTTTTTGCATCCGGAAAAAGCGTTTTTAGTATTTTGAGATAATACGCAGCCCCGAATACCTGAGAAATGTAAATATCAAATCCTTTATACTGATTTAAAATTTTTTTTATCCAAAAATTGTTAAAATAATATTTAAAAAAATAAAAGTAAGGGATATTCTTCATGTGATAGTTATGTATTAATATTTCGTTTATTTTATACGATCCTTGTTTTCTTGAATTATCAAATGTAACCACTTCAACATAATATTCGTTTCTAATAGAAGAAAGCAAGTTAAATATGCTTTTTTCTGCTCCTCCTAAAAAATTCTCTAGTTTTGTTCCCACATACAATATCTTTTTCATATTAATTCGTCAAAATATTAGAATAGTATGTAAAATAACCTTCTAATTATTTATAAAAAATTGGTAATTTCTATAAAATTCCAAAATTTATGCCAATTATCAACCTTTCCTTTGGAGGAAAGACCAGCCCTAAGGTTATCAGGCTGTTCGCTCGTCACCGAGTTCAAGACATGCTTCATTTTTGATGTTTTAATCATCACTTCGGAAGTCTTGAAGGACGTTATCCCGCTATGCTTGAAAAAATCGTGAAGTTTAGCCCATCTATAGTAGGGACTGCTTGGTTTCAAACGGGGCTTTATAGCGTCCCCGACTTGTGCAAGCAACCACTTATAGAGGGCTGGAATCTCTTCCTTAAACCCAAGACTTTTTCGAACTATTACATAACTTGCTAACACGTGAGTAGATAAGTTATATAATCGTGAATATTTATACTTGCCAATTATAGAGGTGTATGCCGGATGTACCTTTTTAATAAAAATACCTCTTTTAAGGCATTTTCGTTCTAATAAGTCTA
>JAUWBH010000110.1 GCA_030605085.1 Promethearchaeota archaeon
ACCTTGCAACGCAATTTATTTAAGACCTTGGATTTGAGGCAATTTACTGAAAAATAAGATTTGTGTAGTAACAAAAAAATAAGATTCTTTAATTAGAAGCCATGAGATCTTATTATAAAAAATAACTTTGAAAGTCAAGTAATAATAATTTTTTTACTTTATTACTTTATTTACTTTGTTTAAATAACTTATCTTAAAATTATATGGTTTTGGTCTTAAATTTTTTTAGATAATTTTTCTTCCATAAGTTCTTTTCCGTACAATTTAGCTAGAGCAAATAATTCTGGACTTGAGAACTGAAATTTAAAAAGAAAATCGCTAAAAATTTTATTGTAAAAATGTAAAAGATCTTCGTTTTTATTTTGAATTTCATAACAATATATTACATCTAGTTGTTTTGCCTTTTCAACTACATTATCTCTACTTATCCTAAGATCTTTAGAAGAAAATCCTCCGAAGATTTTTACTATATCAACAGTCGCAAGAATGGATAATCCTTTAAATTGAAAATAATCAATAAATTCTTCGTATTTATTTTTATCATACTCATTTATCGATTCTAAATCGTATAAATTTAATACAAGCATTATTACATCCAGGTTTTTAATGTTTTTATGGTTGTAAACGATTTGATCGAGATTATCGGCTAAAAAACCTCTTATTTTAATAGGAATTTGCTCAAAAACAATAAAAAACTCAAATTGTCTTTTAGTATTTTCTTTATCATTAGGAGGATTACTCTCAATAGCTAGGTTGTTTAAATATTCTATAAATATTTCCTTTCCAGAGTTTTTTGAACCAACAAGCCCGAAATACAAGCTATAGCTAATTCTTTTCAAGAGTTTTCTTTTTTAAAAATGTTAATTTATTATAATTAATTAAATCTTTTTAATATAAAATTTTGATTAAATTTTTGATGAGAGTTTTTCAGAAAACATACAAAATTGGAATAACGTTTTATTTTCTATTATTAATTTTGATGGTTATCATTTGGAGTGTTTCTTTCGTTATTGTTGATATTGCTGTGGAATATATTCCGCCACTATCTCTTGCTTTATATCGATTCATTGTTGCTTCTGCTTCCTTTTTGATAATAGATATTTATTTTAAATTAAATAAGAAGAAAAAACATAAAAATAGTCAGATAAAAAACGATTTACAAAAATTTTCACATAAAGAATTGTTCTTAATCTTAATAGCAAGTTTTACTGGTGTATCCCTCTTCTTTTTTGCCCAATATAACGCAATACAATTAATTGGACCATCGTTACCAGCACTGTTCGTCTGTTTATTAGCACCTATTCTTATTGCGATATTTTCGCTTCTCTTTTTTAAAGAAAAATTAACTAAACTTAAGATATTAGGTTTTGTAATAGCTACAGTCGGAAGTTTCTTGTTAATTACAGGTGGAGATATAACAACGCTCACACCAGATAATCCGAATTTTTTTGGATACTTACTTGGAATAGCACAACCTCTATTATGGGCAATTTATACAATTATAATTAAAAAAATATCAAAAACAGAAAAAAAATCCGATCTTCAGATCCTTAAATACATCTCCTACTTAGGAACAATTGAATTATTTTTATTTGTATTGTTGAATAACGAGTTATTAATTTTTATTGAGAATTTTTTTAATATCCTAATATTTTTAGCGGCTTTATATCTGGGTGTTGGATGTTATGTTGTCGGCTATTTTATTTGGCAGCGTTCTCAAAAAGAGCTCAGTTCTTCTAAAGTCGCGTCTTTTTTGTATGTAGAACCGTTTTTAACCCTATTCTTTTCCTTTCTTCTTCAAAGAAGCGAAACGATTGTTTTATGGAACATTATTGGTGGAATTATTGTTTTAATCGCTGTTATCATCATAATTTATAAATAAAAAAATAAGAAACGCTATCTTTCTTGATACTTAAGGTTCTTAATTGATGTTAAGTTTATTTCAATGTTTATGAATCTCATTTGCAGATGCCGCAAATTTAAAAAATTATTTAAAGTACTTTTTAGATTGCTTAATTTCAGCAATAATCTCCTCTTTAGATTGATCTGGAGGATGTATATTTTCTCTTTGAACATATTCCATTATTTCATATAGAGATACATTTGCTTGTGAAGCCGCTTCTTGTAAGCTAACAATACCCTTTTGATATAATTCTGTCATCTGTTTTATTTCATACTCTTTCAGTTTTTGTAATATGAATTTCCTTACAAGAGCAGAACGATCAATCTTTTCTTTTTTGGCAATCTTATCTAATTTTTCAGCATCCTCATCATCTATTC
This sequence comes from Promethearchaeota archaeon, assembly GCA_030605085.1. Next base: position 2,281 of record JAUWBH010000110.1, read on the forward strand.
TCGTCCTTATGGTTTTACTCATTTTTTTCTCCTTCATTTGAGATTAATTCTAAAAATACTGAGACTCTATTAGCAGATGTGCCATTAACACCCTTAAGTTCATTAAGTATGTTGATAAATTTCTTTTTGTCGATAATTTTTTTCAATAATTGGTTATAAAAGAATGTATCTAATTCCATGAAAGGAATTTTCAAGCTTTTAAATTTTTTATTTGCACGGATATCTGAGCTGATGCAAATCCCCTCTTTTTTCGCTAAAATATAGCAGCTGGTTTCGCTAGGATCTCTGAACTTGGATAAATCTGATGATATATCTATAGGAATTATAGGGATTTGGTTCTTTTCGAGAAAATTCTTAGCATTATAAGCATCTGGGTATTTATTTTCTATATCTTTCTCAATGACTTCATTATATACACTCTTACCAATGACTATATCATCATCAATTAATTTGATAAATTCTTGTGATAACCCTGTTTTAACTGTATATCAGTGCGTTTGCATCTAATATAAGTCTCATATATAAATTATATACAAATGATTATATTAAAATTTGTGTTGTATACAATAATTTAATTTTAAATCAAATCAAATCGAGTCAAATCTCTTTTAGATAAATTGTTTAAAACAATCGCAACAAGGAATTCCGAGAGTTATTTTATTAATGTATTTATTATCAAAATACTGCGATTTGTCTAATAACTTTAACAAGTTCTCTTTAAGTCTTATTTTATTTGGAAAAAAAAAAAAATAAAAAATTAAAATGTGTTTTTCAACTTAATTCTGTTTAAACTTATCATATAATTTCCTAATTAACGCTCTAAAAGCGTCAGTTACGCCCTCTCCTGTTAAAGCACTCGTTAAATAGTATCCATCAAAATCATGCTTTTTCTTAAGTATATCTACATTAACATTCGATGTAGGTTTGTCTTTGTTATTTAGTAATTCTTTATCGATCAGATCAATTTTGTTACCAAATAAGACTATTGGAATCTTTTTTACATTTTTTGTAATATCTTTATACCACATACTGATATTTTCAAAACTCTCTTCACCGAGTTTATTATCTTCATGAGAAAACACAATTATCGCAGCTTTGCTTCCCTTATAGAAACTTTGGCGTAGTTTTTTAAATGTATCTTGTCCTGCAATATCCCACATAAACAATTCACAAGGTACTCCATCTATTTCTTCTGTAAATTTAGTAAATTGTGCGCCTAAGGTCATTATATAATCCTTATTAAACTCCCCTTTTGTGAATCGTTGAATGAGGCTTGTTATTGGCGTTTACTGCAAATGGCGGTAAACTTTACCTACAGCCCCATCACCGACAACTGTGATTTTGAAAACGAATCCTGCGCTCATCCTCATCACCTATGATAATAACTTAATTTTTTCAATTGAATTTTAATTAATTTATAAACATTCAAATAATGTTTTACGATTTTTAATAATTATTTTAAAAGTCAATATTGACATTATATTTAATTACTTAAAAGTAAAAATAAAAATAAAATGTAAGATTTTTGTTTTAAAATTTTTTTTAAAGCTCAATTTTCATTGATTCTGTCCAATTTCTCTTTCACTTTTACACCAATACTAGCAAGTTTAGTAATCATCTTGCTATCGCCTTTTATAGCGTTCAGATTAACATTTTCGCGATTAGACTTGATGCTTTCCTCTAGCATCTTTATAAGTTCCAATATTATTGCCAATACATCTTCTATCTTTTTCCTCTTAAGAGATTTTTTTGCTTCTTTCGCCAATCTCTTTCTAAGAGCACTTTCTTCCTTACGTGCCCTTCTCGCCTCTTTTGCCAACCTCTTTCTACGTGCTTTTTCCTCTCTACGTGCCCTTCTCGCCTCTTTTGCCAACTTCTTTCTACGCGCTTTTTCCTCTCTATATGCTTGTTTAGCCGCTCGTGCCTCAGCTTTCTTTCTTGCTTTTCTTTCCCTAATCTCTTTCTTTATGTCTTTGATAATACCAAAATACTTGTCTACTAAATCGTTTCTGTTAATGAAATTAGCAATCCTTATGATTTTCCAGCAATCGCTAATAGCTTTTTTAAATTTCTCGTTTTCTCGGTTAATTCTAACGTTTTCCTTTAGATTCGCGATTTGTTCCATTATATCTTCGTATTTCTCTTCCACCTTTTTCCATTTAAGAAGTTTTTTCAATTTTTTCGCCAATCTCTTTAGAAGTGCTTTTTCTTCTTTACGCTCTCTCTTCTTCTCTTTTGCTAATCTCTTTAGAAGTGCTTTTTCCTCTTTGCGCTCTCTCTTCTTTTCTTTTGCTAATCTCTTTAGAAGTGCTTTTTCCTCTTTAAGAGCCTTTTTTGTAGCTCGCGCTTCAGCTTTTTCTCTTGCCTTTGCCTCTTTACGAGCCTTTTTAGCATCTCTTTTCATTTGATTTCTACGAGCTTTTCTTTCTTTAATCTCCTGTTTAATCTCCATAATAACTCCATAGTATTTTTCTAACAAATCTTTTTCATTGATTAAATAGGCAAGTTTTATAATATTCCAGCAGTCCTTTGTTGCAGCTTTAAACTCTTCGTTCTCGCGATTAGTCCTAACGCTTTTCTCTAATCTTGATAAGTGTTCCATTATTAACGCGCGTTTCTCTTCTGCTCTTTTCGTTTTTAGAAGCATTTTCAGTTCCTTCGCTAGCATCTTGTTGCGGGCTATTTCTTCCTTACGAGCTATTATCGCCTCTCTTGCTAATCGTTTTTGACGTGCTTTTTCTTCCTTACGAGCTCTTTTCGCCTCTCTTGCTAATTGTTTTTTAAGTGCTTTTTCTTCCTTTCGAGCTATTTTCGCCTCTTTTGCCAATCTCTTTTTGCGTGCTATTTCTTCTTTAAGTGCCTTTTTAGCAGCCTCCGCCTCTGCTTTTTCTCGTGCTTTTTCTTCTTTACGAGCTTCTTTAGCTTCTCTTTTCAATTGTTTTTGACGGGCTTTTGTTTCCTTCGTCTCCTGCTTAATCTCTTTAATAATAGCATAATATTTTTCTACTAAATCTCTTTCGCCAATCAGATAAGCAAGTCTAATAATTCTCCAACACTCTCTAATAGCAGTTCTAAATTTATTATTTTCGCGATTTTTCTTTACGCTGTTCTCTAATTCCGCTATTTGCTCTACTATAATTCCGCGTTTCTCATCAGAAATTTCCATTTTGCGAGCTTTTCTCTCTTCTTTTGCCAACCGCTTTTGAAGTGCTTTTTCTTCCTTACGAGCTCTTTTCGACTCTCTTGCTAATTGTTTCTTAAGTGCTATTTCTTCTTTAAGCGCTTGTTCCGCTTCTCTTGCCAACCTCTTTCTATGTGCTTTTTCCTCTTTACGAGCTTTTTTAGCTTCTTGTGCATCTGCTTTCTTTTTAGCTTTTCGGTCTTTAATTTCTTTCTTAGTTTCTTTAATAATATCGAAATATTTTTCTGCTATATCATTTTCGTTGACATAATAAGCAAATCTGACAATATTCCAACAATCACCTATAACAGCTTTAAAATCTTCATTTTCGCGATTCGATTTGACAGTTTCTTCCAACCACGCGATTTGTTCCATTATTATATTGTACATTACTTCCGTTTTTTTCTCTTTTAAAGCAGCTGTAGCTTTTTTAGCTATTAATTTTTTAACTGCTTTCTCTGCTTTAAGAACTCTTTCCTCTTCTATAGTTCTTGCTTTTTCGAACTCTTCTTTTGCTTTGATCGCTTTTCTCTCCCTTTTTGCTAATTGCTTGTAAAGTGCTATTTCCTCTTTACGTGCCTTTTTTGCTTCTTTTGCCAACCGCTTTTTAAGTGCTATTTCCTCTTTGAGAGCTTTTCTCGCCGCTCGTACTTCTTCTTTTTCTCGAGCTTTTTCCTCTTTAGTTTTTGCCTTTTCTAGCGCTTTTCTTTCCCTTAGCTCTTTTTTCGTCTCTTTTAAAACACCAAAATATTTTTCTACTAAATCCTTTTCGTTAAGAAAATAAGCAAGCCTGAATATTTTCCAGCAATCCCTTATAACTTCTTTCAATTCGTCGTTTTCACGATGGATATTAACATCTTCCTCTAATTTTGCTAGTTGTTCAAGTAATAAAGCTCGTTTCTCTTCCGCTATTTCCATTTTAAGAGCTTTTCTCTCTATCCTTGCCAATTTCTTTTTAAGTGTTTCTTCTTCCTTACGAGCTTTTTCAGCTGCTCTCGCTTCTTCCTTTTCTCGCACTTTTTTCTCTTTTTGCGCTATTTTCGCAGCTCTCGCTTCTTCTTTTTTGCGAACTTTTCGGTCTTTAATTTCTTTTTTAATGTCCTGAATAACACCAAAATATTTATCAACCAAATCCTTTTCGTTGATAAAATAACCTAAACTGATGATCTCCCAGTAATCGCTAATAGCTTCTCTAAAATTTTCTTTTTCTCGGTTTAATCTAACGCTTTCTTCTAATTTCGCTACTTGCTCCATTATTTCTTCTCGTTTCATTTCCACTTTTTTCCTTTTTCGAGCTTTTTTCGCTTCCCGTGCTTTTACTTTTTCTTCTGCTATTTGCTTATTAAGAGCTTCTTTCGCTTCTAAAGCTTCTCGCTTTTTAAGTGCTTTTCCCTCTCTCTTAGTTTCTCGCGCTTTTAATTTATCTTCCGCTTTTTGCCTCTTAAGTGCTATTTTCGCTTCAAAAGCCTTTCGCCTTTTAAGTGCTTTTCCATCTTTTTTCGCTTCCCGAGCTTTGACCTTATCTTCTGCTTTTTGCTTCTTAAGTGCTATTTTCGCTTCCCGTGTTTTTATTTTACTTTCAGCCTTTTGCTTCTTAAGATCTTCTTTCGCTTCCAATGCTTCCTTCTTTGTAAGTGCTTTTCCATCTTTTTTAGCTTCCCGAGCTTTAACCTTATCTTCCGCTTTTTGCTTCTTAAGTGCTATTTTCGCTTCACGTGTTCTTACTTTATCTTCAGCTTTTTGTTTCTTAAGAGATATCTTTGCTTCCCTTGTTTTTACTTTATCTTCAGCTTTTTGTTTCTTAAGAGCTATCTTTGCTTCCCGTGCTTTTAGTTTTACTTCTTGTTCGTCTTCCTTAAGAGTCATTTCCGCTTCTAATGCTTCTTTCTTTTTAAGTGCTTTTGCTCTTTTTAGTGCTCTTTTACCGGTTAACGCCTGGGCTTTTTTATCTGCTTCTTGCTGCTTAAGAGCTTCCTTCGCTTCTAAAGCTTCTTGCTTCTTTAGTTCTTTTTCCTTTATTCTTGCTTCCCGTGCTTTCATTTTATCTTCCGCCTTTTTCTTCTTAAGATCTTCTTTTGCTTTTAAAGCTTCTGCCTTTTCTTGAGCTCTTTTTGCTTGTAATGCCTTTTCTTTCTCTAAACCTTTTAATATCTCTTCTGTTTTTTGCTTTTCTAACGCTTTTTTCGCTTCTAAAGCTTTTAATTTCTCTTCTGTTTTCTTCTCTTTTAGATCTTTTTTCTCTTTTTTAGAGACTGCTTTTTCAATCATTTTTTGTGCTTCTAGAATCCTTTTCTCTTCTTCTGTTATTTCTTTTTCATGGATTCTTTTCGCTTCTAATGCCCTTTGTTCTTCCAAAGCTTTTTCTCTTTCTAAAGCTCTTTTCTCTTTAAGTGCTTCTTTCTCTGCTAAAGATAATTCATTTTCACGAGCCCTTCTTTCTTCGATTTCTTTTTTAATATCTTCTAAGAGCCCACTATATTTCTTGACTAAATCTTTTCTTCTGATTTGACCTGCAATTTTAGTTATTTTTTCGCTGTCATCTATAATCGACTTTAAATCGTTATATTTACGATTTATTTTAATTTTATCTTCTAATTTTTCTATTTGTTCCATTCCCTTACCGTATTTCTTTTGGGCACTTAAAATTTCTTTTTTAGCATCGCTTAATATCTGATCAAAATACTCATCTTTCTTTTTTTGAACAATCGGTTTCATTTCGTCGATTTTCGAGATTGCCTCTTCGAATTTAAGATTTAATCTAAGTCTAGAACTCTCTGCTAACGCATCTTCAATCTTCTCTACCGTCGCCTCATCTAATCTCTCCTCCGTAAAGAAGAATTTGTAATCATAACGCTTTTGAACACCACCAATTACATCGCAACTACTGACAATAATATTCTTGTAAGAATTACGCCAAGAGCTTAGCTCTTCCGAAAATCCCGCAGTCTTGATTCTTTTTGTAGAATTAATCCTTTCCACATTTATTACCGTTTGTATTTTAAAGACTTTTTCAAAATGTTTCAAGAGAAACTCTTTAATTTCTTCTTCTCTACCCTTAAATTTCTTCTTGTATTTTGAAAAAACATCTTCAATCTGCTGACTCATAATTATGACACAAATATCTGTTTTTATATATAATTATCCCTTTTTTGTATAAGTAATAACAGTATTATATTTTTATAATTACCCAAAAACAAGATGCAATTAATTAATATAACTTCTAGGATTTTGAAGCATAAATAAAATGTCACACTGAAATAGAAAAAATGTTTTATAACAATAATTTGTTTATCCAAATACAGGTAGAAAATTGATTCCTTCTCCACCTAAAAGAATATAGAAACCATAGGTTATCGCAAATAAGGCGCCGATGATATTAATTGTTCTAAACAAACTTTTATGATTTGATTTTAATTTAGGCATTTTCAATATGCTCCCTAATAAAAGCATTCCAACCATTACACATAAGGAAAAAATTATTAGCCCTATACCCAATTATTCCAGAGATAAGATTTTTTTCATCCAATTAGGCATGATAAATCCTATGTAATATAATAAACTTGACACCATTAGTATTACTTTTATAATAACTAAAGTTATCGGAGTTAATTCAATCAGCGCATCTCAACAGTCCGTATTTTATTAAAAGCAATAAAGTACTTTTTCTAATAAGTATTCATTATATTTTTTCGGATTTATCTATTAAAACAAAGAATTTTAAATTAGGTATTATTTTAAATAATTAATAACTTAGACAAAATTTATACCCATAAATAGTTCTACAGCATAATTCATCAAAGTATAATTATAAGGGGTTAAGAGCAATGCAAAATAGTTATAAAATTTCAATACCTAAAGATTTATACGAAAAACTAGAAAAATTATCTGAATTATTAAAGATATCAATTCAAGAAATTGTGCAACTCGCAATTAAAGAATTGTTTGATTTGATTAAAAACGATTCTGAAATTTTTCTTGAAAGATTAGGGATCATAAAAAACCTGAAAGAAATAGTAAAGACTTAATATTAAATAAATCTATATTTATTTTTCTTGTTTTATTGATGCAATTAAAGATTTAGAGATTCAATGCTTGCGTTAAAATTCTTCTTTTTCTTGTATTTTTGTGTATCACCTGAGAAATGAATTTTTCTATATCGACTTTTTTTTGTGTCATAATTTTATAGATTTTTAGGCGAGTTGAACTATGCTCCTCTAAAATTCCCGTTTTTTCGAGATATTTTAGCGATCTCCATATGAAATTTATTTTAGAATGATTAGAAGAATGTATATTATTAATTTGTCTAATTTTTTTTGTGGTAACTATGTTAATGTTCTTCTCTATCATTTTATTGATAGCTTCAAGAACCTCTTTCAAATTTTCTACAAAAAAATCCAAATTCAATATCCCTTATTAAATAATAATTTTAATCTGACAATATAACACTAAATAACATAATTTCACTTTTTCTTTCATATATTTCGTCCAAATTTTTAATGAGAATTATCGTGAATTGCTTCTGGAATTAATATAATAAGATTACTTCCTTTAGAATAATCTCCTTTTATTCTATCTTCAACCCAAATTTTACCATTATATGATTTAATTATTTTTTTTACAAGAGTTAATCCAAAACCCATACCCTTAGAATTATTTTCTTTTTTATACTTTTCTTGAAAAATATATTTTTTTCTCGATTCTGTTATACCTATTTCGATACTAATTTGAATTACGTTAAAATTATATATAAATGTTGTTGTGTTTTTTTTTTTTTTTTTTAGCAAAATAGCTAAATTTCTTAATTATTAATCCTCCTATTCAATACAAGAAAAAGATATTTATAAATTGTTGATTGTGCAATCAGTTTTTATTTAACAAACATATATTTATATTTATAATTAACTTTTATATCATAGTTTATCGGATTTAACAAACTCAAGAATTAAGAACATTTCACTGAAATGTAAAAGAACACAAGATTTTACACATATGTCACTTGATTAACAAACATTTAATATTCATTCTTAAAAATAAATAAATACATACATTATTAAATATCATGGTAAGATATAGAACTATAAGAGTTCCCGATGATTTAGTTGAGACAATTGTAAGTTTTATAGAAAAACATAAAGAATTAGGCTATAGGTCTCATTCTGAATTTATAATAGATGCTTCGAGACGACGAATTGAAGAATTAATAAATAATAAATTATTTGATCACTCTTAAATAATGTTATATCTTATTAGTCTTCTCTATTTGAACAAAAGATTTAAGCATTAGTTTTATAAGCATTAGTTTCATAAACATTAGTTTCATAAACATTAGTTTTATAAGCATATAAGATTTTTACTTATGTGTATATATTTAATATAACTATCTTAATACGGCAATGAAAACTTCAATAAACTGAATTTATGTCATTAATGTAACAAGCATGTTTTATTAACTCTTAAAACTAAATAAATATTAATAAATGTATAATGGCAAATTATAGAACAGTAAGAATTCCAGAAGATTTAGTTGAAACGGTTTTGAAAATTATAGATGAACGTAAAGAATTAGGATACAGATCTCACTCTGAATTCATTATAGACGCTATTAGAAGAAGGGTAGAAGAATTAATTAAAGATACTTTAAAATTAAAATAATTTTTTGTAAATTCAATCTATTTAACTTTTATTTTAGCTTTAAAATAAAAGGATTTTTTTGAAAGCTTTTTTAATAAAGTTTCTGCTTCCAAGATTCTATTGCCTCAAATATCTTTACCTTGTCGTCCTCATCTAGGAGGTTATATTTTGTTTTATATATGCTTACCCAAGTTCCTATATTATGCAAAGTAACGCAAAAACCAATTTTTTCTAAAATCAAATCAGCTATTTTTTGTAATTCTTGGCTAAATTTATCTCCTTTAAGATTATTTAATTTTTGAATTAAACTGTTAAACGCATCGTCTAATTTCATTCCAATTCCATCGCCTTCTTTTGGGTGGAATTTCGACACAAAACTTATTTGAGAGGTTTTTATTTCAGCAATTTCTTTTGGCTCTGTAACTCTTTCTGGTTCTATTACTTCAGGTTTCTTGATTTCTTCAGGTTTGGCAACTGCCCAACTTGTATCAAGGATAGGTGTCAAAATATCAATTATATGTTTGAAATTACTTCCAAGGCCTATACTATCATCCAAAACTCCTTTTGAATCAGGGTTTTCAACATTAATTACTATATGGTCGTTATCTCCTTTCAAGGCAATTAAATTCTCGTTGTGAAGTGTTCTAAATTCAAAATTAGGTATTTTTTTGAGACTTTTAACTATATTATCTTCGGGCGAATTAGAAGAAGCGATTTTTATTCTTAAGCCCGAAGGAATGTTTTGAAACTGCTCAATCTTCAAATAATTTTCCATCTTAGGGACGATAAACATAATTTCTTGTTTAGAATTAATGATTATATTTACAATTTCTTCAAGCAATTTAGGCTTACTATTGATGAGCCAGATATTATCTATTTTCGTTTTTTCAGAAGAACTAATTGAATCGAAATATCCTTGTCTTAAACCTTCTATGCTTTTACCCAATTCTGAAACTTGAGAAATTGAATTTTGAAAAATCTCGTTTAAATTGTCTAAAATTAATTTTTCTAAACTATTCCAATTATTCAGAAGATTATCTTTATTATTTTTGATAATATCTTGAATTTTGTTCATTCTCGCATTTAAATTATTTATCAGATTCTCTTGGAATTGCGTAGTATCGTCAATTAAATTATTCATTGATTCTATAACATTCTTATTTATAAAATCTTCGAGTATTTGGCTTAGTGGTTCTTGAATTTTTTTGAATTCTAGATCAATTAATACTCCTATTGTAGAGACAAATTCCTGCACCATCGATTGAAAATCTGTGCTAAACGAATCTTCAATAACTTCGTATACTTTTTCAAAATCTTTTTTCTGTTCTAAACCTTTTATTCCAACGATTATTTTTTCTTTAGTTGATTTTAAGATTGTAATTAAATTACTAAATTGCGTTTGAGTAATACTTCTTACATTTTCGTAGAGATCGCTTATAAATTGTTTTATTCTAGATAATTCTTCTTTCAGATTAGATAATATTTTATGACCGTCCTTGAATTTTACCATTTCTTCTATTTTTTGTTTTTGAGAGATAATTTCATCGGATAATTCTTTTTCTATCTCTTGAAATTGATTAAATGTAGAATCTAGTTCCAAAGTATCGTTTTTAAAAAGCTGATATAAAGAATTGACCACTAATCCTTGAATCGATGAGATATTTGTAATATTTGAATGCAGGTTTAAAATAGGTCCGAAAGGGGGTATGGCTGTATAATGCGTAAGAATTTCTGGTTTTTGAGGTGTGATTTGAACTAATAATTGGGCGTTAGCAAGCTCGTTAATGATGTTTTTAAAATTATCTGGACTTAAATTAGGTACGAAAGAATATAATTCATTATAAGTTAAAAATGACTTACCAAGGCATTCATTATATAATTTAATAGCCTCATGTGATAGGCTAAGTTGCTTTAAAATTTCTTCCATTATTGACTCATTTCTCTTATTTATTTTTACTTTCTTTTGAAAAATCCTAATATTCTATATGAAAAAAGTTGTTTTTTAACTTTTGTAGTTCCAATTTTTTAGTCGATAACAGAACGAAAAATAAAGATATTTAATAGGAAATTTTTATAATATTTTTAAAATACATAAATATTTTTGAACTACAATTTAAAATTAATAAAATAACTAAATACTGCTCGATATGAGGTGAAATATTTTGCCAGCAAGGTATTATAAAAAAGGAAAGAAAACTCACGCAAAAGGAGAACGATTTACGCAAGATAATGTGGGTAAGGAGAAAGAACGATTTTTAGTGAGTGTAGATTTAATGTCTTTGAAAACGCTAAAAGATTACGACTCTCTTGGCAGAGTAGGAGAATTTTACTTTAAGGTGGATGGCGCGAAGACATTTAAAGCAAGATTTCCAAATAAGGGTGTTATTAAATTAAGGAAGAATCAAGCTTTTACTTCAAAAGCAGACATGACATTATGGAGTGAGTTTAAGACCGTAAGAACCGGTAAAGAAAACATACTTCCCTTAAAGATTTTATTGCGAGAACAAGACCACCTCAAAAAAGACTCTACTATTGCTGAACTAGAATTAGAGATAGATTTACCAATGAAAACCAAATATGTAATTATACAAGACGACAAAGAAAATACAAAAGCTAAGCTTCGAATTCAAGCAACAAGAACACGATATTAGAAATAAGAATTATTTTTTTTCTTTAAATTTTATTTTAATCTTTTAATTTTTAGATTTAAACAATCTTCTATTATCTGTTAGTTGCTAATTTTGCTATAATTACCACTAATCAAAAAGTAAAAGAGATTTAAGAAAATTTATTTTCTACATTATTTCTTATTCTTATCGTCCTCAAATTTGAAAGATTCAAATAATTCCAGATTTAATTTTTTTGCTAAATCGAACCCCGTATCAAAGAACAGTTTTATAGATTTATAAAAAAGATCGCTTAACAAATTATCTACATTTGAATCTTCATTTAATTCCGAAAACATCTTTTTCGCATCATTTTTTTGCTCTTCCACTTTTCTTTTTAATTCTGGGAGCTCTTCCAAATCTGGACTCTGATTATTTTCTATAAAATTCACCTCTCTTTTTTCTAATTTAAATTCATTTATAATTCTTCTTCAATTTCAGGTCTTTTTCTAAGAGTATCAATAATATTAATTAAGTCTGCTGCAAGCTCGTATCTCTGCGGTCGATATTTGTCTCGATTCAACTTTTTATCAATCTTAAGTGGATTTCCAACTTTAACTCTAAAACCGCTTATAGGAATTAAATCGAACAACTTTGTTTTTTCAGTGTATACCGCCAACGGAACAATTGGGGCTTGTCCCGCGATGGCAAATTTGATTATTCCCGCCATCGATTTTACTTGAATTTCATGGTCAAAACGCGCCTCTGGAGTCATTCCTACAAGGTCGCCTTTTTTATTTAATATTTCAAAAATCTTATCTATCGGCTCGGTGTCTTCCTTGCTCTCGGTTCCACGAATCATCCCCAGACTTTTAAGGAGTGGTCCCGCAATTTGATGCTTCATGATTTTTGGATGGAGCATGAAATGTATTTTTCTCCCCGTTAACTGGCTTATAATAGCCATATCTAAGAAAACATTCTTGCTAATCGTTGTTAGAATTGCTTTTCCTCTAAGAGGGATGTTTTCAGCTCCTTCTATTTTCAAATCAGTAAACATTTTTAACGCCGCTCCACTAATTCCTTTAACGCTCATATATAAAAGATCTCCCATAAGCTCTTTTTTACTCAATCTGGGTTTCTCTTCTTCTTCCTCTTCTAAAACAGGTGTACTTTCAACCATTTTTTTATACCTCCAATTATATTTTATAATTTGTAAATAAATTCGTTTACTTTCGAGGTTTTTTATATATTAGCTCTATAATTTTATCTTAATTATATTCTCTAAATAAAGCGGATTTATATAAAAAGATCTTCAATAAAACAACATTCTCAAAAGTATGAAATTAGTATTTTTTGTATTTGTTGCTTATAAAGAGTTTCAGATAGAGAATAAAAAAAAGAAAGAAAAATTTTCTTGGTCAATTATTTAGTTTCTTAAGATTAATACCAATTTCGTTGGTAATAATTTGCCTTTCCTCTTCTGTTATATTTAGACTATATCTCTCTCTAGTGATTTTAGTCCAAAGATAATGCAAAAATCTACCCTGTTTTTCGTTTAATCTCGGAAACTCTGTAAATAATTCTCCGTATTTCGCATCGGGGTGGTGGTTTAAAAAAGAAAGCATTTATACTGAGATATTTTGATATACGAAAAAGTATTGGAAGATAAAAAATATCTAAATTTAGCTATCTATGGCGTTTGGCGTTCTAAAGAGCCAGACTTAACATTAATATTAACTATTTTAAAAAATGATAGAAACCTATTTGAACTGGACAAGAATAATGTTATTATATATGTCAACGGAGACGAAAAGAAAATAATTCCTTATTTCAAAAAAATTATTAAATTATATTTCAGAGAGTTTGTTCAAAAAACTCTCAAGGAAGTTGTCTATTTAACTAGTGGTAAATATCCTATATCTGAAAAAGAATTCATTAATAAATATTCTTATATTATAGAAGGAATTAATAAAGAAATGACGAAGAAATTGAGATAAAATGGTTTGATTCAAAAAATCCACTTTCGTACAATTTTTCACAAAAAAAATTAAAGATTAAATCTCTAAATTGAAAATCAATTGATTAAATAACATTGCCATTGAGAATTCTAAGACATCATTTATATTTAATTAAGTCTGAATCTGAAATTTTTAAATTTTAAGAAAAAGTTTACCCGAATTCAGCGCGTTTCCCGTGATGAGCAAAATACGCTTTCTCAGCTGCTGCAAGTATAGCTGCTCGATCGATTGGAGTATATCCCAGTCCGAGAAGCGATTTTATATCACATCGATTTGCTATATCGCAACAATGCAGAATATATTCAAATAGGTATTTAAGATATTCTGGTTTAAATTTTTTGTCTTTTAATTTCTGTATCTCCTTTTCTATCTCAGGAGTCTTTTCAAGAATTGAACTAAGTTCTTTTTCTGTTATTTTGATAATAAAAACATTTTTAAGTCTAAAATGTTAGTTTTTATTGACAAAAAATTTGTCAATAAAACGCGCTTAGGCGCGAAAAAGGAAACAAATAAGAGGATAAGTAAACGATGAGCAAAAAAATCAAGTTAAAGCCGAAAGAAGCTAAGGTTTTAGAGGAATTGGAAAAAATAATTGGCAAGCCTATTCCACAGGTGGATGAAATTTATTTGAACACATTCGGAGTTAAAGCCGATGGCGATAATGTCGTAGGAATAGGACTATATAATTGCGGGTTAACGACTCTCCCAGAGTCAATAGGCGATCTTAAATCGCTTGAAACACTATTGTTAAAGACAAATCAGTTAACGACTCTCCCAGAGTCAATAACCAAGCTAGAATCACTTGACTACCTAAATTTGGATGAGAATAAGTTATCGACTCTCTCAGAGTCAATATCGAACCTTAAATCACTCACATACCTTAATTTGAATAGTAATAAGTTATCGACTCTCCCAGAGTCGATAGGGAACCTCTCCTCGCTCAAAGAACTAGATTTAAGATGGAATCAGTTATCGACTCTCCCAGAGTCCATAGGAAACCTTACATCGCTCCAAGACCTAAATTTAAAGAGTAACAAGTTATCGACTCTCCCAGAGTCAATATCGAACCTTAAATCACTCACATACCTTAATTTGAATAATAATAAGTTATCGACTCTCCCAGAGTCGATAGGGAACCTCTCCTCACTCAAAGAACTAGATTTAACGAATAATGAGTTAACGACTCTCCCAGAGTCAATAGGCAATCTTAAATCTCTCCAAACACTATGGGTAAATAAAAATCAATTATCGACTCTCCCAGAGTCCATAGTAAACCTTAAATCGCTTACATACCTAGGTTTGGGTGGTAATAAGTTTACGACTTTCCCAGAGTCAATAGGAAACCTTTCCTCGCTCGAAGACTTATATTTATATGAGAATCAGTTAACGACTCTCCCAGAGTCGATAGCTACTATAACTTCATTAAATTATTTAAACATCGAAAATAATCCATTGGATTCAAAAGCTAAATCCGTGGTAAAGCAATTGAAAAAGAATGGAGTTAATATTTATACATGAAATTTATCTTCTCCTTGATTTTTTTCTAAAGTTAGAAAGTACATAAAATTTCAAGGAAACCTTAATTAGTTTTAGAACTTATGGTAGAATACCTTTGAAAAAAATAAATTAAAAGGTGTTAAATGAAAATGCAAATTGAATTTGTACACAATTTATTAGATGAAGTAAGGCACTTGTGTGCCGAAGAAGGGCTTGCCCCTTCCACCACCTTAAAAAAAATCCGTTATTTGGAAAAATTTTTTTAAGGGGATACAGGATGTTTCCGTAAGGGAAATTACTGAATGGATCAATTCTTATGGGAGCGAACGAACGGGCAGAATGTTAGGACCTCACGGTAAGAATAATTATGTTATTGCCATATCGATCGACGACGACAACGAAGTAAATATGTCATATTTAGATTTTTTGAAATTTGCTGCATTCTATTAATAAATCATAATATAGATTTTGCTTTGAATTTAGTTCAATTGAGAATATTTAAAGGGAAATGATGAACTTATTTACTTCTTCCATTCGTTTCTCGTAATATTCTTTAAGGTCTTTCTCAGAAACAAACGACGGAATAACCTTTTCCGAATATATATCGAATAATGTGGATAGTTTTGTTCTAAATTTTAATGTGTCGTAAAATTCTTTACCTAAATCAAAAATTTCACTTAATTTTTTCAAAAATTCGGACACTTTTAAAATACCTCCCATTTACCACATCGACTTCCCCAGCGGGCTATTACCTTGTTTCCTTCTTCAGGCATGCGTACCTGAATTATCTCACAGTTGTTAGGGCAATCACCACATGAAAAAGCAGATGTTACAAACTCAATTTCAGATACTTCAAGACCCCTGAACAAGGTTTCAGTTTCGTGATTAATGTAATGATCTCGCACGAGAATAGCCATCCCAAGCGCTCCCATTAAAACATTGTGATTTGGTACAACAATCTTGTAGCCGAGATGCCGTTCAAAGGCTTGCACAATACCTTTATTGAACGAAACTCCACCTTGGAACACTATAGGTTCTTCCAAATCCTTTCCCTTCGAAAGATTATTTAAATAATTCCTAACTAACGAATCACACAGTCCAGCAATTATATCCTCACGGGAATAACCCGCATTTTGTTTATGAATCATGTCTGATTCGGCAAATACAGTACATCTTCCCGCAATGGATACAGGATTCGTAGATTTTATCGCATAGTCTCCAAAGTCTTCAATTGGAATACCAAGTCTCGAAGCTTGATGATCAAGGAAGGAACCCGTTCCTGCCGCGCAGACTGAATTCATCGCAAAGTCAACTATGATTCCATCTCTGAGAAGAATTATTTTCGAATCTTGACCTCCAATTTCTAAAATAGTTCTTACATCAGGATATTCAGATTGTGCCCCTACTGCATGGGCAATTATTTCAGTTTTCGCAAGGTCTCCTCCAACCACTGCCTTGGTTAAATATCTTGCAGATCCCGTGGTGCCGCAAGCGCGTATCGCAAAATCTTTTAAATCCTTGTTTGCATTTATTTTTTCCCTCAATTCTGACATTCCTTCCTTGACAGAATCAATAGGAGAGCCCTCGTTTCTCAAAAACACCGATGTGAGAACATTACCATCCATATCCATAAAAACGAATTTTAGACTGACTAATCCAACTGATCTAATTGATTCAATTGTCTGATCCTACATCGATGCCCAAAAAAGCGTCCTTTTTGTTATCGCTTTTTAAAACTTTATCTTTAACTTGTACCATACTTAAATAATCCCTTTATCTTGTTTGGAGGTTTTTAATATATTAGCTCTATAATTTTATCTTAATTATATTCTCTAAATAAAGTGGATTTATATAAAAAGATCTTCAAAAAAACAACATTCTCAAAAGTATGAAATTTATATCTTCACATTTGATAATTACTTTCTTTATTAATTGATGGTTAAAGTGATCTTCTAACCACTCGTTAATCTCTGCCTCAATTCTGTATTTTCTAATAAGATATAAGTAAATAAAAACTAGTCTAAAAGTGTCTTTATTTCATCAAAGGTAATTTCTAAAATATCATCATCTTCGGATCTAAAGATATGTTTCAATATGCTAATTGTAATTTTAATATCTTCGGCAAAAATGATTGTTTTTAATACTTCAAGATTAAATTTTTTATGAATTTTTTCCCAGATAACAAAATAATCGCTATGTCCTGATTCAACATAATCAATACCACATAATTCACATAAGACTTTTTCTAAATAATGTATTAAACCCTCGCTTAACCATTTTCTTATTGAAATCTTCCCCTTTGTAATAGATTTAGAATGGAGTATTTCTGCTAACAATAGACTAAAATCAAACTTAGCTTCATTTTTTATATAAATTTTTTCATCTTTCCACTTAAACAATCCTGGAATAATTTCACATAGAAATTTATAACGTTCTTTAGTGAATTCAATGTCTTGATAACTCTCTGAACTTAACTTATAATTATCTTTGATACATTTATAAAATTCATAATTATTAACATAAAGAATAGGTGTATCACTAACATCTAAATTTAAATGTTCTCTAATACAAGTAAGAACTCTATTCTTAGATTGTTTATAATAAGATTCAGTCATCTTAAGAGGCCCTAAAGAGATATTATAATGATCTTAAAATGCTGACTAGTTTATCTGGGCAATTTTTCTTTATGAACTCTTTATTATCCTTTAAAAATTTATCAAATTTAACTAAAAGTTCAATTTTCTTTTCATGTGTGCTGGTATCTTGTAAAATTTCAGAAAATTTTGAGAGTTCCTTGACTATATTCTCTCTTTTAGATTCTAATTCTTCTTCTTTTTCTTTATTATCTTCAATAGAAGATTCAATTTTCATAATTAATCACAATTAAGATTTAATTCTAATATATAAAAAATAATTCAAAAATTTGTATTTTATTCTTTTAAAAAAAATTTTAAATTAGAATCAAAAAAGTATCTATAACTAATTAATCTGAATCAATGCATTATATATATGAATACATTACTCCAATCAAGGTGAGAATAAATTAATAAATTATAATTATTTTGATTCAATTAAATTTAGGCATTCTTTACCAAAATTATTTACCGTATAATTGTATAAGTCCTTTTTAATAGTCTCTACTGAGAGTTGTCTATCTTTAATTTCTTTGTCCCGTCTTGCTTGTATAAGGTCTAAAAAAGCTTCGAGACGCGTTCGAAATCCCGCCTCTGCTGCTTGCTCATCAAATGAGAAGAAAATCACGGGCAAATCATATTTCCTTTTGAGAGCATTATTAATAATCGTTCGGGCAGTGACCTCAGGCATGCACGTAAACGGATAGCTATGACAAAACCCCTGAAGATTTCTCTTAGCCGCATCAATATATTCCCCTATGACCCAGATGCATTTGATGATGCGTTTGAAATAGACGCATCATTCTCCGCCTATGTCCATAGGGATCCAGGGGCGTGCGAGGTGCTCAAGCCACTTCCG
>JAUWBH010000098.1 GCA_030605085.1 Promethearchaeota archaeon
ACTACATTTTCAGCAATATTCGAGGCGCTCATAATCTAATGTTTTACTCACATTAAATAGCTCAGTTTTTATTAAGCTTCTTTCTTTCTAATATAAAATATTATTCCTATAAATTATATTATTCTTTCACTCAATTTATAGTATTGTTATTTAAGAAACCTCAATTGTTTCAATTTGTTTTATTAAAAAAAAAATAAATCTTCACTTTCATTCCTAATTCATTCAAATAACACCAACAGTATCTTTCATTTAAGTAAAACAAAAAAAAAATAAAAGAAGTGATAAATGTGAGTTTTGACGAATTTGATGAGGAATTAGAAGAGAATATTGAAGAAAAAGTCACACGATCTAAAACACCTGCATACAAGGCTCCTGCGGGAGGTAGAAAAATTACGCTATATGTTATCTCTACAATTGGTCCTGGTGAGAAAAAACAGAAGTTAATCATTAACAACGGCAATGCCGTTAGTGATATCAAGCGAACCATTGGAAATATTTTTGGTTTAAATCCAGCTGATTTTCACATATCCTCAGGCGGGGTGACTTGGGATGAAGGTGCGCCCCTAAACAATTATAGTGTATCCGATGGAGACGAAGTCCTCTTAATCCCTGCTAGTACTGCAGGATAAAAATGAAGGCTTTATGCCTTCCCATAATTCTTTTTTTTTTTATATTATGTTTAAAATAAATAAAAATGGTGGTGCATAGAATTGGCTAAAAAGAAATGGTATGCTAAACTAACTAATTTATTTTCAAAACTACACACTACAAATCGTACAACTTCTCGCACTTCTATACATTCTCCTTCAAGATCAATAAATCGTACAACTTCTCGCACTACTATACGAACTCCTACAAGAACAGTAAATCGTACAACTTCTCGCACTACCTCACGCACTACCTCACGCACCACTGTACACTCTAATCCTAGTCCTATGAATCGTACAAGGACAAGGAGTACCCAAAAAACATACAGTCAAACGAAGTCGAATTCAAATTCAGTTCATAGACCTTATGCTACTCGAAACTCAGCGGCTAAAAAAAAACCATATAACTTAAATAAATTAAAACCGAAGGGTACTATACTTTTTAAGGAAGATTTCAAATGTATATTTTGCTTTCAATTACCAAAACTTCCTGCAGATAAAAAAAGAGGAATTATTATTTGTCCTCACTGTAGACACCCAGCACATGCTGATGAGTTTAGAAGTTGGTTAAAAAGTTCGACTCTTTGTTCTAGATGTGATAGACCTATTTCTATAAACTTCATTCGAAACATGGAAATAATCCCGACGATTGTATATATAAAGGCTATGAAGGTTATTATGAAAAAAGGAAGATAATAGTTATATTTGATTTAATTCCTTAAGTTTAAAATTTAGATATAATTTTTTCTTTATAATAAAAATTTCGAGAAAATTCTCGATATGATTGAGAAAGATAATTAAAGAAAAATGGAGTAAACCTCTAATTAGGAGGTTTGTAATAATAAAAAAAATTTCATTAAACAGAAAGAGTATTAGAGAGCCTATTATATAAGGATGGTTATAATTTTGATGAGTTTCCAATTTCTCAGACTTTTATAGCAAAATTTATAGGTATTGATGATCACTCGATAAGTAAGAGATGCAGAGAAACATCTGAAAGTTTAGATTTGCATATTTAAAATTAAATTATTGTTTATAAGTATTTTATCTCGCTCTTTTGAAAACTCTACAACTTAAATTTAAAAAAATCAAAAAAATTTTAGAATATGATATATAATTTTAAACTACCATTAAGTATTTAATTTAAACCTCTAACTATGACGCTCTCAGATGAATTTATCAATAAACTAAAAATTTGCACGACAGATAAGCAATTAAAAAGAGAATTTAAACGAATTGCCTCAAAAAATCCAAATGATTATTTTCCTACGAAAGAATTGAGAAATTTAGGATATATGCGTAAATTATGCAATTGTGGAACTCATTTTTGGACGACTCATGCAGATAGAGAAGTGTGTGGAGATCCTATGTGTTCTGGGGGTTTTCAAGTTGTTATTGACAATCCGAGTAAGTTAAAATTATCATATATTGATGTTTGGAATAAGATTGTTGAGATTTTACAACCCAGAGGATATAAACCCATTAAAAGATATCCTTGTGTCGCAAGATGGAATCCTACATCTGAATTTACGATAGCTTCGATCTCAGCTTTTCAACCATATGTCATAACTGGGGAAGTAGACCCTCCCGCAAAAAAAGTATTGATCCCACAGTTTTGCTTAAGATTCAACGATATAGAGAATGTAGGAATCACTTCAAGTCATTGTACAGGCTTTGTAATGATCGGTCAGCACACGTTTGTCTCTCCAGAAGAATGGAACCAGGGCGAACTTTTTATGGATATGCACGATTTCATTCATAAAGGTGTTGGTTTAGCTAAAGAAGAAATTACGATTCATGAAGATTCTTGGGCAGGGGGGGGATCTTTTGGTTGTAGTCTTGAATTTTTCAGTAGAGGAGTTGAATTATTTAACCAAGTATATACGATGTTTGAACAAACTCCTGAAGGTCCCAAGGAATTGAAGCTTAAAGTGCTTGATATGGGATTGGGACAAGAACGCGTCGCATGGTTTTCGCAAGGAACCCCAAATATGTATGAGGCTATTTTTCCGTATGTTTTAAAGAAATTGAGAGAAATCACTAAAATTGAATTAGATTTAGATTTATATAACAAATTTTCTCAATATTCTGCTTATTTAAATATTGATGAAGTTGAAGATATGGATGCCGCATGGGAGCGAGTTGCTAACGAGTTGGATTTAGATGTCAAGGATTTAAAAGAAAAGATATTGCCAATGACTGGATTATATTCAGTTGCAGAACACGCTCGGAGCATATTATTTGCTATTAACGATGGTAAACTTCCATCTAATGTTGGTGGAGGGTATAATTTAAGAGTAATATTTAGGCGTGCTATTAGTTTTATTGATAAATTCAATTGGGATGTTGACATGGCAGATGTGTCCGAATGGCACGCTGAAGAATTAAAAGAATTATTTCCAGAAGTTTCTGAGCATTTAGATGAAATTAGAGAAATTTTAAATGTAGAAAGGGAAAAATTTTACGCTACAAAGAAAAAAGCAGGAAAAATTTTAGAGAAACTATTGAAAAAAGGAGCTATTTCTACAGAAACTTTGATTGAATTATACGATTCAAATGGCATAAGTCCGGATATGGTGAAAGAAACAGCAAAAAAATATGGTAAAAAAGTAAAAATTCCGGACGATTTTTACTCACTAGTCGTTGAAAGACACGAAAAAATTGAGCAAATTCACGCTACAGAAAAAGAATTCGAATTAGATTTAAGTGGCATTCCTAAAACCGAATCACTATATTATTACGATTATACTAAAATTTCTAACGATGCAAAAGTCCTGAAAATCATTGATAGTATGGTAGTATTAGACAAATCAACAGCATATCCCACCTCAGGAGGGCAGTTGCACGACGTTGGAACGATTAACGGACAAAAGTTTAGCGATGTTTTCAAACAAGGCAATTATATTATTCATATTTTAGATGAAAAACCAAAATTTAAAGAAGGGGATATTGTTAAAATAGAAATTGATAAAGATTGGCGAAAACAACTCTCTCAACATCATACTGCCACTCATATTGTAAATGCTGCAGCGCGGGATATCCTTGGAAATCATATCAATCAAGCAGGTGCTAAAAAAACCCTTAAAAGCTCACACTTAGACATAACTCATTACGAACAGATACCAAGAGATAAACTTAAAGAAATTGAAAAAAGAGCTAATGAAATCGTTGAAGAAGGTATTGATCTCAAACTTGAATTTATGCCTCGCTCAGAAGCAGAACAAAAGTATGGAATGACGATATACCAAGGTGGAGCTGTTCCTGGGAAAATGATTCGAATTGTAGCAATTCCTGGTGTAGATGTTGAAGCTTGTGGAGGCACACATTTAAACAATACCGCAGAAACGGGGAAAATCAAAATAATTAAGGCACAAAAAATCCAAGATGGAATTGTCCGGTTAAAATTTACTGCAGGAAAAGCAACAGATAGAATAAAAGTAAAAGATGAGAAGATTTTAATTGAATTACAAGCACTTATTAATGTTGAATCAAATCAAATTGTCGGTAGGGTTAAAGAATTATTGAATAAATGGAAAAATGTTAATAAGGCTTTAAATACAGGCATAGTAAATAAGGACGATTTAAAATTATATTCATCTGAAACTTATGAGGGGGAAATAATAATTGAAATTTCTCAAATTCTGAATGCAAAAGAAAATCAGATTATTCCAAAAGTGAAAAAATTATATTCCGAATGGTTAGAAGCTAAAGAAAAGTTAAGTCAAATCCAGAACCTTTTAAGTAATAAAAACATTGAAAATCTCGTCAAAAAAGCACATAATTTTAATAATTTTAAGCTTATTTTAGAATCTTTTGAAAAACTAACGCAAAACGATTTAAAAAATTTAAGCGTAAAAACCTTGAAGCAATCTGATGATTTAATAACGATCTTTATAGATAAAATAGATAAAGGTATTATGATAATGGGAATGTCAGGTAAAAAACCTTCGAAAGAATTAGATTTTAACATAGGCAATTTTGTGAGGGAATGTGTCTTAAATTTTGGAGGTAAAGGTGGGGGAAGTAAAGATTACGGTCAAGGATTTATCGCAAAAAAAGATCTAAAAGTAGAAGAGATTTTAAATTATATCAAGGCTAAATTATTTAAGAGCTAGCTTAATTTTAAAACAAGATCTGAAATATTCTCTCTTTTTTTTGACAAGCCCTTAATAGCACATTTTAAATAATTCTCAGATCCATAGATCTTTAAAGATTTTATAAAATATAACGAACCAAATTATATCTTTGTATTGTTGTTAATTGGTTAGAGAAAATAATAAAGGTAATTCATGTGTATAAAGAACTATTAATGGATATTTTAAAAAAAAAAGAAGATTATGATAGATTATCATATTACACTTCTCAAACTAAATTAGCAAAATCTATTAATTGTTTAATTGAGCAATTTAACAAGCAAATATGCAAAACAATTAAACAAATTTTTAATATTTATGAAAAAAACGAAAAAAACGAAATAAACGAATAATCTCTTTAAAATGTATTAGATAATATGTTCATCATTAAAAAATCAAAAGAATAATTAAAGATTTTAATGATTGAAAATAATAAATAATTATGTCAAGACCAGTAACACCATTATTGGCGGTTGACGCAGTAATTTTGTATAATAAAACTAATATAATCCTTATTCGTCGGAAAAACCCTCCATTCCAAGGGGAACTAGCCCTCCCTGGTGGATTGGTAGAAGTTGGCGAAACGGTAGAAGAAGCATGTATAAGGGAGACATTGGAAGAAACCAATACTAATGTTAAAATTAACAAGCTAATAGGCGTTTTTTCTAAACCTGATCGAGATCCAAGAGGACATTCTGTGTCAATAGCTTATTTATGTGAACCACTAACGGAAAACGAGAAACCAAAAGCGCAAGATGACGCAGCAGCGTTAGAAATAGTTCCTTTAGAAAAAGTCTCTTCTTTAAAATTAGCATTTGATCATATAGAGATAATAAGAGCCTCTGGAATTATTAGTAATTTCGAATAAATCATAAATTTTTTTTATATTAAATTAACTTTACCCAACTAAACCTACACTATGTTTGAAATATTTCTTGAAACAATTACAGCAAGGAATTCCTATTTTAACCTTACCAATTTTTTCAAATTTGGTAAATAATTCAAATAATTTTTCTTTTAATTCTTTAATATGCGGATCCTTACTATAAAATAAGTTTTTTAAAGAATCCCAATGGTTTTTTTCACCGCAAATGGGGCATCTTTGAAAGATTTGAACGAATTTGTTAAAAACTTTATCCTCTTTGGGGATAAAAACGGTACATTTATTTATTTTAGTTGATGGATAAATAGATTCTATTAATTTTTTGAAAATCGCTTCTTTTTTCTTTATACCATTATTTTCGTGAATAGATGTGAAAAATACACCATTTATGTTATATTTTTCAATTAATTCATCAATTTCTGCATCAGATACTGCTCGATTATTTAGATCTGTTTTTGTTCCAATCAAGATAATCGGGAATTTTTCCTTATAGTTTTTATTATTATTTTTAATGATTTTTATCCAATGCGATAATTCTTTAAAAGATTTAATATCATTTACATCAAAAGTCAAAATAGCTGCTGTAGCACCCCTACAGAATGTTGGGAACATAAAACGAAACCTATCTCTTATTTTTAAATCCCAACAAACTAATTTGTACGAATCACATTCGTTTACCACGCATTCTATTGATTTAAAAGAAATACCTAGACAATCAAAATCGTTCTCCGCGTCCCGCCCCCACAAAAATGAGGATTTCCCACTACTAGTGCTTCCAGCAATTATTATTTTTAACTTATAATTTTTACTCAATTTTTACTCATATTTTAAATAGGAAACAAGATTAAAAAATGTTCTACTGGATCTATTCAAAATGTTGCTTAAAACATTTACAGCAAGGGATCCCTAAATTTATCTTATTATAGTATATTTTGTTAAATTCTCTCGATTTATCCATCAATTCTATTAATTTCTTTTTTAGTTCCATGCATTCGCGTTTTTGACTAAAATAGAATCTTTTTAAATGGTTAAAGTGGTTTTTTTCACCACAGATGGGGCAAGAAATAAAGAAATTCATAAAATTCCTAAAATCCTTATCATTTTCAGGTAAAATAATATTAAAATCAAAAATATTAGAATAATCTCCCATATTTTTTATCAAATGTTTAAAGATAACTTCGCGATTTTGAACTTCAATTGAACTAAAAAATATACCGTTTAATTGAAATTTTTGGATTAATTCTTGAATTTCTCCATTAGTCACCACACAATCCTTATCAATTTTAGTGCCTATTAAAAGAATGGGAATATCATACGTATTATCTCTAATTGTTTTTATCCAATAAGGTAATTCGAGAAAAGAATTGTAATTTGACGCGTCAAAGCACAATAGTGCTCCTTTCGCTCCTTTACAAAATGAGGGATATAAACACCTAAAATCAGAAATAACCTTGAAGTCCCAGACTTGAAGTAAATAAGAGTCTTCATTATTAATTAGACAATCTATTAGCTTAAAAGAGACGCCAATTTGAAAGAATAAGTCATCTTGAAAAAGAAAGGGTCTGCCATTTAAGAATGTAGTTTTTCCAGAACTAGACGATCCTCCCATTATTATCTTAAAAATACACGACTTTACCATTTGTAAATTCACTTTTCCCCTAGATGTTAGCGTTTAATGAAGCAGATTCTAAGCTTTTTTGTATTAATAATCGTTAACGGTGAACGATAATTATCAAGGTATTCTTCGTTTCTAATCTAATTATATATTAAATTAAATTGTATTTATAAATATTTGATTTCCATTATTTTTATGTTAGTCGCACGAAATTATATTTAATAAAATTTTTTTTTATAAAAAACATTTTGGTTTAAAATATTAATATTTGAATATTCTTAAATAATTTCTAAGAATCTTCCAATATTTGACTGTTGCTCTATATTTTATGTCCCTAACTACTCTTTATTAGAAGGAACGGTCTAATATTCAGCACTTCACCTCATAGAGATTACCAAAAGAATCTTTAATAAACAAGTAATAAGAGTTGCTATCTTTTCGAGGCATTATGAGCGTAGTGAAACCCATAACTTTTGCGTTTTCGACCAAATTATCTCGATTCTTTACTAATACGCAAGGATGAGTAAAAATGTCTTTAACTTTGCTGTTATCTTCGGTAATTATAACTTCAAAATCTATATTATCATCGGTGTAACGAATAACGTTTAAATCTCTATTGACTCCAAAAAATTTTTCAGCCATATCTGCTGAAACTGAGAATGTTCTAGTTTTTTTCAAGCCTAGTAATTCAATAAAAAATCTATCGCTATCTGCTTCTGAATTAGAAGCTACTGCTATATGTTCGATTTTCATATTTTTTATAACACTTTATTATTTTCACGATTTTAATACATAACATTAATATCTAAAATACAATTTATTTCTTTTTTTTAGTTTCTTATTCAATAAAAATCAATTAGAATTTTAAGAATATTTTCTCAAAAAGTATTTTTACTTTAAAAAATTTTAATGAATTAAATTCCAAATAAAATTCATTAGTTATAAAAGGTTTATGTCAGAAGATTATTCTAAATTTATTGAACTGGAGAAATTCCACCACACAAAATTATTCCCTAAACGAAACTATGTCATAATAAGAGGGAATGGAGTACTTCTTTATGACGAGAAAGGAAACGAGTATATTGATTGCATTGCTGGTCATGCTGTTTTAAATATTGGTCATAGTCATCCTAAATTTATTGAAGCTATGAAAAATCAGCTTGAAAAGTTAGTAATGATACCACCGGGATTTCCAGTAGAAGAAAGAGCTAAATTGCTTGAAAAATTAGCAGATATAACTCCAAAGAAGTTGACACAATCTTTTTTATCCAATAGTGGAACAGAATCAGTTGAGGCTGCAATTAAATTAGTTTTAGTTAATAATCGTGATAAAGAAAAACCTGAAATCATAACCTTTAAAAGAGATTTCCACGGAAGGACATTAGGATCGCTGGCAATGACGCATAACATGAAATATCGTAAACCATTCATATCATGGTTAAGTCCTAATGTAAAATTTGCTTCTTTTGGTAATATCGATTCAGTAAAAGAATTAGTGAATGAAAATACTGTCGCAATTTTTTGTGAGTTAATTCAAGGAGAAGGAGGAGTACATCCAGCACCAGACAATTTCCCTAAGGCTCTCAGAGATCTATGCGATGAAAAAGATATAATTCTTGTAGATGATGAAGTCCAAACGGGATTTGGGAGGACCGGAAAGATGTTTGCGTACGAACATTATGGCATCGTTCCTGATGTTGTTTGTATGGCAAAAGCCATTGCTGGTGGATTACCAATGGGCGCAACGATAGCCTCTGAAGATCTTTATAATAAGTTTAATGTGGGCGAACATAATATAACCTTTGGAGGAAGTCCATTGGTTTGTGCCGCTGCAAATGCTACCATTGAGATAATTAAAGAGGAAAATCTTATAGAAAACTCCGCAAAACAGGGGGAAAAAATAATTTCAAACTTGACGAAATTTGCTGAAGATTGTAAAACCATTAGAAATGTGAGAGGTAAAGGATTAATGATTGGGATTGAATATAAATTACGAGTTAAAGATTTAATTTCTAAAGCTGAAAAAATAGGAGTTTTATTTTTAAACGCGGGATTAACTGTTATAAGAATAGTCCCTCCACTTGTTATTAATGATAGTCAAGTTGAGAAAGTTTTAAATGTCCTTTACGACATTTCACAATAGTTAATAGAATTTTTTTATGTACTAGATTTTTTTTTTAAAAATATATTAGCATGACTGAAGTTACTGAAGAAATCTTTTTAGAAAGGCTATACGAAGTAGTTCATAAACTCTCAAATATAGCAAAAACGCAATCTTATCGTTTTATAAAAATTTGGAGTTATTTTGAATCTTTTGATATAAAGCCCCATATTATTCGAAATATTTCCGTAGAAAAAGAAAAATTCTTTTCAGACATTGACTATAGAATAAAAATTCTAAAAAATGTTGCTGATTCAATGGTAGACGGCTTTTATGCGATACAATCAATTTTAAAAGCACTTTATCAGCATTATTTTAACTCAGATTTGTTCAAAAACGATTTTAAAAGACCTGGGGATCAAATAACGCTCAAATACCTCGCAGCAAAAGAGATTTTGGGCAATTTAATTCAATATAATAGTATGGACAATACAACAGTTCCTTTAAAATACAACATTATTGCACGAGAATATACAATGCTTAAACTTAAAGGTTTAAGACTTGAGGATATCGTTGGTTTTTTAAAAAAATTAAATAAAAATATTGAAACTGATGAACTAGTTAAAATTATGAAAGAAATTAAAGAAGATGGTATAATTCACATAGGCATAGACGAAAAAATGTATTACTTTACATTAAACAAAGAACTAATTATAAGTGAAGAAGGAATGGCAAAATTGCAGAAAACAGGACTTCAACACATAATTGATTGGCCCACGCAATTTTGGAGAAGCTTTTATAATATCCGAGAACTTAATTTTACTCCAAGTGCATGCAGGTTAAGCGATTTCTTAGGTAAAGTTTTACCAAAATCGGCAACTCAAGGTATGTCAAGCGCTCATTTTGTCTTTAACAATTTGGTCAAGTATTATCAAAAACTTAAAGAAATTAGTTAAAATTGTAATAAAATTAAAGCTCCTTGGTTTTTTTTATAGGAATATTAAATTCTTCTAATAATGGGAGTAAATGTTTTTTGTCTTGAGAATTCGTACCTTTCCAATCGATTATAAAATAATCAACTTCTTCCAAAGTTTTTTTAAGCGTTTGCTCAATTATTTCTTTGTTTAAATCTTGTATGAAATACTTAGGACAAATGTGTGAGACCGCAATATCCTTATCTTTTAATAGTTTTTTAAATTGAGGAGAGTAATGAGTGCCTCCAAATCCGATGCCAATCTTTTGATTTCCCTCTTTTTTTAATTCTAAATAATTTATTATTGATTTGAGAATTGCTGAGGCAATAAACTCTCCTGCTTCGACAATTTTCCATTCCTCTTCACTACTTCCCAATTCCATGAAAATCAATGGTTTTTCTAAGGTAGTAGGACCGTGATGAGTTACCTCGATGTCAAGCGAATAATTTACTAAATCTGAATTTTGAATTTGTTCGAATTGTTCTATTAAAGATAATAATCCCGCTTTTAGTAATAATGCGCTAGCATAGGACACTTCGAAGGGATTACCGCCAAAATCGGCATTTTTACCCCAATTTCCAGTGGTATGAGTCAAAAAAGATGGTCGAGATGTCTGTGATCTATGACGACTAGCAAAAACAACAAAATCAGGGTTAATATCAGATTCAGATAATTTTAAATCATCAAGAAAAACTAAAGATTTATCTGTAAAACCAAGGTGTATTTGATTTCCCTTTAAATAATTATTTTTTTCGTGATCTTGCTTAAATTCTTCAAACTTAAATAGAGGGAAATTAGACCATTTAGAATCCACTTTTTTGAAGTCGTATAATTTAGATTTCAAAAATCTTTCCCGTATATTCATAGAGGCTTTATCTTCTGCGGAAGTAATTATTAGGAAATTTGTCGTGATTTTATCACCTAAATTCTTTTTTTCATTTTAATATTTTAAAATATAATTCATATCAAATTAAAATATAACAAATCTTATTTAAATCAAATTGATAGAATTTAATTTCATAATCATTATATTAGCAATAATTTTCGGTTTTTTGTTTTTCATTGCAGATTTTTTTGAGCATGAAAAAGTTCAATTACATATCTCATTAATTGCTGGAATTAGCGTTGCGTATTTTTTCATCCTTGTTCTACCTGAGATTGCTGAAAATTTACCAGAGTATCCTTTACATTTGAAAATCTTTGAATATATTTTCATTCTAATTGGTTTTATTTTCGTTCATGTAAGTGAAAAATTAATTTTACAGAGAGTTGAAGCAAAATCACAGCGAAGAATGCGAAAACTACTAAGTATGGAAGAAAGTTTAGAGACTGTCGAAAAAAATATTGAGAATCTTATTAAAAAAGAGTTAACGCAAGAGACATTGGATATTAAGACGCTTAAACATTTAGCTCAAACCTTAACTCAACTAAATGAGCAAGAAGAAAGTATAAAAGTTATGATCGAAAATTATAAATTAAAGATCCAGAATCACGTGAATAAAGATTTATCTGAATTTAAGTTTTTCACGAATTATATTTATCATTTTCTCGTGGGTATTATTCTATTTTTTCTATTATTTGTAGATTTGCTCGGGGCTATTCTATTTTTTATGTTTGCGTTGTTTCGAGCAATTGTTTCAAAGCGAGCTCAAAGGCATGTAATTTTTACTGATCTTGAAATTTACGAAGATAGTAATTTTGAGGAAAATCTTAGAAAAAAATTAATTTTGTCATCGTCCTCTCTTACCGGTGTTTTTATTGGTTTAATTCTTGAGTTAGTTATTTCTATTGAGGTTGAATTAGAAATATTGTACATTCTATTTTCATTTATATCAGGAGTTATTCTTTACACCATCGTAAGAGAAGTTATACCCGAGAAAGAAAAAGGAAATCCGCTTTACTTTTTGATTGGTGCGATTGGATTCACTTTAATAATTTTTCTCATTAAAATCTTTACAAATATAGAATTTTTAGTTGAATAGTAATTATTTAATAAGATGTGAATGCAAATGATCATTTTTTAATATTAAAATTATTATTATAAAGTAGAATAAAAATAAGTCTTTATTAATAAAGAAAGGTTTTCATCTTGGGAAAAGTCGTTCAAGACCTATGGATTCTAAATGACTCTGGCATAGTATTATTTTGCAGAGTTTTTGATTCAAAAGTTAACGAGCAGTTGTTTGGAGCTTTGATGGCCGCTTTAAGTACATTTGCAAAAGAACTTTCTGAGGGAGGGTTATCGAGTTTCGACTTAAGTTCAATTCGATTTACCATTTTAAAAAGTAATTATAACGACATCGAATATCTATTTGTAGCTAATTCAGCGAGGAAGGTTAAAGAGAAAAAGGTTCAAGACGAATTAAGCAAGATTTCAGAGGGATTTTTTGAGAAATATTCGAATGTATTAGAGAATTGGGATTCAGACATTAATGTTTTTTCTGATTTTGAAAATGTAATTGAATCGTCACTTGAGGATCCAATCAAGAAATTTTGGAACGGGCTAGTCCAATAAAATTTTTTTTCCCAGACTTGTTATTAATAATAAAATTTCGAAATAATATGTTCCTAACTTTTTATGTAAAGAATTGTATTATCATCTTTTAAAAAAACTATTTAGTAAATTTAAAAAATAAAATTTGAGTTAAAATTATTTAATAATATCTTGTACGTAAATGTAATACGATGGGATTTCTGAATTTTATTAACGATTTTGAGTACAAGTTTAGTATAAAATATCCTTCGGAATGGAAAAAAGTAGAAAAGAAAATGGAAACAATCTTAGCTTTTTTATCACCATTAGAAGATAAATCAGATAAGTTTATCGAAAATCTATCTATAATAATTAGAGATATTTATGTAGAGCCAATCAATTTAGAAGAATGTATACAATTCGAACTTAATCAATTAAAACAAGCAATATTAAATTTTAGACTTATTAAAAAAACTAAAACAAAACTCGCGAATATCCGAGCTTATAAAATAATCTTTACGGGAAAAAGACAAGATATTAATGTTAAAATAATGCAATATTATGCAATAAAAAATAAGATGATATATTTAATAACATATACTTCAGAATACGATAAATACTACAAATTTTTAAAATTAATTAAAAAAATGATTGGCTCATTCAAATTTATTTAATTATTTTCTAAATCTCCTAAAAATAATTATGAGATTCTTAAAATATGTAAATACTTCAATAGGAATACGCATTAAATATCCTTCAAATTGGGAAGTAAAAGAAGCTGAAAAAATTATTCGAATATCATTTTTTTCACCATTAGTAGGTCCATCAGATAGATATAAAGAAAACTTAATTATTACAATCCCAAGCTATTCAGAACATTCAAAATCGTTAAAGAAGTACACTAAATACACTTTTAATCAGTTGCCACTTCATATTAAAAAGTTTAAAATCATTGAGCCTGTTTTGGCTTGTAAACTAGCGAATTTGCCAGCAAAAAAATTAGTTTTTACGGGAAAACTCAGAAGACTTAAATTACAAATGATGCAAATTTGGACCGTAAAGAAAGATAGAGCATTCGTTATTATGTTTACTTCAGAAATTACGAAATATAATAAATTCTTAGAGATTATTAATGAAATGATTGAATCTTTTGAAATTTTATAAGCTAAAAATAAATTTTTTATCAGAGCCTCTTTTATTACATCCTTTTCCACAACACATCTTAACTTTTAAATTAAAAACTCTTTAGAAATCTTCGCTTTTTTTCCGAAAGTAGGGACTTGGATGATCACATGACGGACATTTCCAGTTTTTAGGGAGTTCATCCATTTCAACTTCATATCCGCATTCCATACAAATCCATACTACCTTTTCTCCACGTTTAAAGAAGGTATCATCCCCTATTAATTTTAAAAGCTTCCCATATCGCTCTGAATGATGTTTTTCTGCAATCATAATTGCTCTAATTCTAGCAGCAATCTTAGGATATCCTTCTTTTTCTGCAGTTTCCACTATATCTGGATAGAGGGTCTGCCATTCCATATCTTCTCCAGCTACAGCCGATTTTAAATTTTCAATAGTGGTTCCATAAGTCGTATGAAACTCTGCATCCGGTATTACTTTCATATCATCAAATGACTCTTCCTTCTTAAAATCCTGCAACATTTTGTAAAACCAGCTTCCATGTTGCTGTTCTTGGTCAGCGGTTTCCAAAAAAATCTTAGCGGCAAGAACATACCCTTCTTTTTTGGCGATTTTGAACCAAAAGGTATAGCGATTTCTAGCTTGTGATTCTCCTACATATGCTGTAAATAATTTTTTAGGTGTTTCTTTCATCCTATCACCCTATTTGAATAATTATTAAATTTATATAATTAATAAATAAGAATATTTTTCGCTTATGTAAAAATCTTGTTATGATAATTTAGAATTAGAAAAATGAACGAAATTATTATTTATTAAAAAAAATTAAATATCAATATTTTACAGCACCTTCGACGGGATATCCTTTTCTATGCCACATCATCATCCCACCTGTTAGATTCCTCACATCTTTAAAACCTGCTCTTGCTAATAGCTGTGATGCCATCATGGAGCGGGAACCGCTGTGGCATATCATGACCACTTCCTTGTCTTTATATTCCTCTAAGGCATCAATATTATGCATTAATTCTCCTAATGGCATTAATTTAGTATTTCTTATATGTCCTCCAGGACTGTAATATTCTTGGGGAGTACGCACATCTATTAATGTCTCAGGACCATCTTCTGAACCTAATCGCTCATATAATTCATCCACAATAATATCTGATAATGGAGGTGCATCTGGACTCCTTAATTCTTTTCTTGTTTTTTTAATAACTTGAATAGGTGCTTTTACTTCTTCTACGGATATTTCACCCCTTTCTAATGTTGCGACTAATTTACCTTGTTCTTTCTTTAAAGATAACAATTTTACGGCTTCATTTAATTCTGCATATGCTTCTACACTAGATTTAAATCCTGGATCTGTTGCATAGATTTTTAATCTTTTACCTTCTGGTAAAGTTTCTAGGCCTTTGATCATCGCATTTAAAGGTCCGGGGCAAGATAATCCACACGTATCTACTTCAATGAATTCATCCGAAACCTTGGCTTTTCTTTCGAACATCTCTTCCACGATTTCCTCTGGCGGTCCGCAAGCTGCTGCTATCTCTTCGGTTGAAGCTTGAGCTATATGATATAATTTATATCCTCCAGATAAATTTTTCACGGTATAACCCTTTTGTAATAAGACTCTAGTTGCAATATATCCTCTAAAACCTACTTCACAAAAAGTGTAAATTTCCTTATCTTTTAAGATCTCATTTAGTCTGTCTCTTAATTCTAAATCACTAATATTAATCGCATCATCAATCGTCCCTATATCATATTCGTCCTTAGTTCTTACATCAAGGATAAGCCGATTATTTTTATTAACCTCATCAAGCTCATCCCAATGCCAAATAGGATGGTCTCCTTTTAAAACGTTTGAGGCTACATATCCTGCCATATTTACAGGATCTTTCGCTGAACCATAGGGTGGGGCATAAGTTAACTCTAATTTCTCCAAATCATATACAGTACCTCCAAATTTAATCACTGTAGAAAGAACATCTATCCTTTTATCCGTACCTGGACCTCCTACTGCTTGAGCTCCTAAGACTCTGCCACTGGGCACCTCGAAAAGGAGTTTGAGAGTAATTGGGATGGCTCCTGGATAATAACCCGCGTGATTATTAGGATGTATATAGATTTTTTCATAACTTAATTCTGTTTTTTCTAATTGCTTTTCTGATAGTCCCACTGTTGCTACGGTTAAATCGAATACTTTTACAACAGACGCTCCTAATACTCCATCATATTTTGAGTCCCGACCTGCGATGTTATCAGCAGCAATTCTTCCTTGTTTGTTTGCCGGACCTGCTAATTGAACTGAAATTGGCTCTTGAGTTATTAAATGCTTGACTTGAACTACATCTCCTACTGCATAAATAGAAGGATCCGAGGTTCTCATATGGTCATCTACTATAATATGTCCTTTTGTACCTAATTCAAGACCTGCACTCTTTGCTAATTGATTTTCTGGTTTAATTCCAATTGCTAAAATAATAATGTCAGTTTGAATTGTTTTTCCACTTCTTGGAATAACAAAATTACAATTATTCTCACATTTAAAAGATTCTACAGGGTCTTCTAATTGTAAACACACTCCATTTAATAGAAGTTCTTGATGGACAAATTGTGCCATTTCCTTATCGATTGGTGCCATCACTTGGTCAAGCATTTCTACTATCTTAACTCGAACTCCTATTTTTCGTAGATTCTCCGCCATTTCTAAGCCAATAAAGCCTCCTCCTATAACCGTAGCATGTTTAACTTTATTATTATCAACATATTCCTTGATCCTAACCGAATCGGGAATCGTTCTTAAAGTAAACACAGGAACATCTTGAATTCCATTTAGAGGTGGAACTATAGGAGAGGCGCCAGGCGAAAGAATCAAATAATCATAGCTTAAAGAATAAACTTTGTTAAGTTCTTGGTTCTTAATATTAATTGTTTTATTTTCGCGATCTATTGAAATGGCTTCATGATTTACTCTAACATCAATATTAAAACGTTGAAAAAAATCTTCCGGAGTTACCAATTCTAGCTGGCTCTGATCTTTTATTACATGCCCAACATAATAAGGTAATCCACAATTTGCGAAAGATGCATACTGTCCTCGTTCTAATACAATAATTTCAAAATCTTCTTTTAATCTACGAAGTCGAGCTGCTGCCGTTGCACCTCCCGCAACTCCGCCCACAATTATTACATGTTTCATTTTTATTTCTCACAAACTGATATTTATTTAGATGTAAATTTTGAATATTAATTTAAAATTACGAATTACTGGATATAAAACTAATTATTATGAATTATTTGCATAGAAAATGAGAATTAATTTGTTTTTTTCTACTAAGTTTTTCATTTATAATTTAAAAATACTCAAATATAAACAAATTCATGTGTAAATGTCTGCGACCTTAATGTACCTTTTACAGGACAGGCCTCATCAACCTTTTTAAGTGCTCTTTCAATCTTTTTATGATTTTCATCAGAGTCAATTATCCAAGTATAGTGTATATCATAGAATCCTGGAAAGGGCTCTTTCTTGGGGTCAAGTGCACTTCTTTTATCATGAGTTCCATCCACCTTAACTTTAATCGAAATAACTTTTAAATTTGAAAAGGATAAATACAATAATGCGGTGATTTCTAAACAATTTGCTATTATCGCTAAAAACATTGGCATTGGACTAGGAACCTTACTCGTCCCACCTAATTGCTTCGGTCCATCATTTTCTATTTCAAAATTTCCAATTTTTGCCTTAACATGCATATTCTCAATTTGTTCTGAAACTGCGGTTACTTTAGATAGAAATAATCTGTCACCCTCGTTAGTATCTCTATGTTTTTGCATTATTTCAAAGCGATCCTTATATGCTTTTAAGGTTTCATCTGAGACTAATTTCTTCCTCATAATCAAAGCAAATCATCGATTTACTTTATTTTTTTCGATGACATTAAACTATAATGATATATTATTATTTTATTATAATTATAAATTAAAAAATCATTATATATTCAAAGTAGGGCTAAAGTAATGAATGAAAAGGAGATTTTAAATGATATTCAATCTTGTTTGGATTGTAAATCATGCTTAGAGGTTTGTGACACTTATAAAGTTACGGAAGAAGAATTTAAATCTCCAAACGGGAGATTAAAGATTGCAGAAAAGGTCTTTAATAATCAAGATATAACTGATGAAGAGATTCTAGGCATTTATACCTGTACCTTATGCGCATCCTGTGATTTAGTATGTCAACAATCTATTTCAATAGCAAATATAATTCATTCTGCAAAAATAGAATTAGTGAAGCAAAAAAAAGCACCATTAGATATACATAATAAAATTATCAACGGAATTATTGAAAAGGATAATTCTGTTAATGGAAATCCTG
This sequence comes from Promethearchaeota archaeon, assembly GCA_030605085.1. Next base: position 18,354 of record JAUWBH010000098.1, read on the forward strand.
AAGAGCGTTTAAACTGGTTGCCTGAAAACTATCGAGTAAAAGAAACTTATGAAAATAAAGACTCAGACACTCTCTTGTTTTTAGGATGCATGTCATCATTTAGGGTTAAAGAAAGTGCTAGCGTGCCTTATGAAATCTTGAAACTTGCTGATTATGATTTTAAAATTTTAGAAAATGAGCCATGTTGCGGCGAATATATATATTCCGCCGGAGAACTTGAAGTAGCTAAAATTTTTTTTCAAAACAATATCAATTTATTTAAGAAAATAGGCATAAATAACTTAATTGTAACATGCGGCGGTTGCTTATATGCTTTTGATAGGATTTACCGTAAATATTTTAATGATTACGATTTACATGTAAAACATATAGTTGATGTTATACACGAGTTAGAAAAACAGGGAAAAATTAAGCTAAATTCATTAAATAAAACCATCACATATCACGATCCTTGCCGGCTTGGAAGAAAATATCAAAATGGTCCTCTTTATGCCGAACCTCGCGAGCTCTTAAAAAAATGCGATATTGAAGTAAAAGAAATTTCGGAAAATCCAAAAGAGTGTCCTTGTTGTGGAGCGGGTTCTGGGATTAGAGGGGTTGATAGTAGCATATGTATAAAAATTGGCAAAAAATTATTCAATGATATAGAAACTAAAGAAATTGTATCTTCTTGTCCGTTGTGTGTTTTTAATTTTAGATATGTCAACTATAAAAATCAAATGGATAAAGAAAGTAAATATATAACGGACTATATTCTAAATTCAATTCAAAAATAAATATAAAACTTTATTAAAATATAAAAATTAAATATAAAAAAAACTAGCCTCTATAATCTAAGTGAATTACAACATCCACGAATAATTCATAGTTATCGTCCTCGTCAAAATCGAAAAAAAGAATAACCATGTTGAGAGATATAACGATGCTAAATAAGTAAGAGCCATCTGTAGAAAAGAATATGTCTTGGGATCGTAATTGACTTCTCCGTAAGGCGCGGTAACGCCCGTCCTTCTGTTTTTGTATCTTATTTTTATTCATCTTGGGCGCATCCCAACTAATAACGACACAATGAAATGGCTCAACTCGAGTACGAAAACTCCTATAAACGCTAAACCATAGATTATGGTATCAAAAGGACCAAATCTGTTCCTCACTCAAACTATCCTTAAAATGTAAGACGCAAGGAATACGATAGGAAACCAAATCAATATCAACAATTCTCACATCTGGTTGCGACACTTCAGCAGAGCATGGTATAGTGTCGACTAACCGAAGGATCCTTGTTTAAGTGGCACATTATACCGGTGCTAAATTTAGTATTTGAAGCGATTTTAAGTTCGATATTAACTCTGGGAGAGTCGTCAATTGATTCTTATATAAATCAAAGGTCTCTGTTAATACCATTTGTAAAACGCTAAATATTAAAAGTAGTACAATCCAGTTTCAAGTTAAAACAAGAATCTTTGAGCAGTTTAGGATTCCTGGTTTTACAACTCTAGTTGGCTCAAAATAAAAAAACTTTATTACAAAAATAATAATTACTTTATGAATTCTGATTTGCCTTAATAAATCTATTATATAGCTCTTTTAACGCGTTTAAAATGATGGGTTCGCCTTTTTCAAAAACTTCCTCCGTTTTTTTCAAAGGTTCTTCAGAAAAGTATTCTATACTGTCATCTCCAAAAGTCAATTTAGTACCAAACAAATTATAAAATTGTATGGCCCCTTTATCGGTTTTTTTAATCAATTCATTAACCGTTCTATTCAAATGCTTCATTTTATTGGCAATTACATTGAATGACTTAAAATGACTCTTATATTCGGACATTAAGTTTTTTAATTCTTGGTTATCTAATATTTCCGCTAAATAATGTAAAATTAGTGAAAACTGGTGTTGACAAAATGCATAGAGAAAACAATTAAAGAGTAATGCTTGGCTTTTTTCTTGAATCTCGATAGCAGATACTGAGGCGTGCATTTTTACATTTTCTTTATCATTCTTTACTATTTCCCATTGCATTCTACAACCTTTCAAGCATCCTTTTAAGAAATTATAAAGACCTATGCAAGTGTGATATTTTGCCCATAGGATGTTCTTTTTAGCTATTTTTTCTTCCATATTATCATACCTATTCTTAAGAATAGAAGATCTAATGAGTTATATAAATAATATTATATCAAATCTTAAAATCTTGATTGATTTGAAAAATTACCAAGATCATGGTTGTTTTCTTTTAAATTCTTACAGAACTTTAATTGTTATAATTCGAGAACTTATTCCATCCAGAAATCTTGATTAATGAAATATTTAAAAAAAGGATAAATAAATAAAGAAAAGAATTAAAAACTCTTTAAGTTTAAAAAGCTAATTCTTGTATTTATATGAATTTAGCTATTTTCCTAAAAATTGAACTCTAATTTTAGAAAAAAGTATTTATAATCTTCTTTCTAATATTATAAATAGAAGATTTTTAACTTTAATTCAGGTTTTTTGGTGATTTTATCCTTCTAAATAAAATAAAAATTGATTCTTTCAGAAATTTTAAAAATTTTGAACTTAGTTTTAATGATAATATATCCACTTTAATAGGTCCAAATAATAGCGGAAAAACGAATCTGTTATGCGCAATAAAATTTTTAGAAGAACCGGACGAACTTAAACTTGATGATACATGTTATTTCTCTTCTAAATATGATAGAGAGGAACTACCAATCATAACATATTATTTTAATTCTTCAATTTTAAACATTGACTCTGAAATTAGCACAAGTGAAATTATAATTCAAATAAAAAATAATGAGATTTCTTTTTTAAATAAAATCCTAGAAGACTATATTCCTTTAGATTTATTAAATAAGTCATTAGAGAATTTAATTTCTTCTGATGAGATTTATTCAAATAGTCTAAAAAATTTAACATTTAAAAATAATTCAATAAAAAACCAATTAAAAGAAATTAAAGACCTTATTCATAGTTATATCAAATCAAATTATAAAGAAGAAGAAGAAATAGAAGAACTAATTCATACTTATTCATTAGGGGCATTTAAAAGAGATTTAATAATTAAATTAAAAAGTCTAGTGAATATTGATAACATTGCTCAATTTAAAGATTTAATAAATCAAATTAGAAAAATTGGTGAAAGTGCGAAATCACTTTATAATATTAATTGTTAGTAATTTTTATCACTACTTTTTCAACTTCGTCAAGTTCTCCTTTAACTTCTAAAAGGTCTGATTGGTGGAAAATCGTCTGACGAAAATATAATTCATCTTTACTATCAAAATAGCAAATTATAAGTTATAATATGTCGACTTTATTGATTTTCAAATTTTCCCAATTTATCTAAAAAATTTAACCAATAAAGAACATCCTCGTAATACTGATAAGATTCTCCCCGATAACGGATTAAATTCCGAATGCTTTTATAATAACCACTTTTCTTTATTTCAATACCGTACTCTTTAGCAAGTCGAATTATTGTCGTGTAATCTACACCCATTGTCTCTGCGATAAACCAAGGAGACAAAAATTCTAACATCTGTTGTAATTTCTCTTT
>JAUWBH010000025.1 GCA_030605085.1 Promethearchaeota archaeon
CAAATCGAATCGATAAAAGATAGATGGCAATGGAAATCACATATCCGACTTGATAAAGCAATTCATTATTTAGAAAATAGAGCGTATTCGTTTACAATATCTTCACCAAAAGATATACATTGGAAAGTAATTAAGAAAATAAAAAAGAAAATTAAAGAAGAATATGGAAGCTTAGATAATTTATTAGAAATTTATAATCAAATATATTTAGTAATATGTGTAAAATCTATAACATAAATAAAATAACAAGTGGTTTCCTTTTTTATTTTATTGGGGCTAATTTTCTAAATATATTTAATTTTTGCTCAAGTAAATATCCAATATTAAGGATTAATTTCTCATCAAAATAATTTCCAATAATTTGAAAACCGATAGGTAATCCTTTACCATCAAATCCACACGGAGCTGATAACGCTGGTAATCCTGCAAGATTAACAGGACAAGTTAAAACATCCATCATATACATCTGTAATGGATCGTCTACTAATTCGCCAATTTTGAATGCAGTTGTGGGCATTGTTGGGCAAACTATTGCGTCGCACTTCTTAAAAGCATTTTGAAAATCGGTTCTTATTAAAGTTCGTACTTGAAGCGCCTTAATATAAAACATGTCGTAATAACCAGCTGATAATGCATATGTTCCTAATATTATTCTTCTTCTTACTTCAGGGCCAAATTTTTCTCCACGAGTTTTACTAAATATTTCAAAAACATCTCCTTTTAGATTTTCTGTCATCTTTCCGTATCTTAAACCATCATATCTCTCTAAATTAGAACTCGCTTCGCTCATTGCTATCAAATAATACGTCGGAATTGTGTATTCAAGGTGAGGAAATGAGACATTTATAGTTTTGGCACCCAATTCTTTTAAAATATCTATTGCTTTATTAAATTTTTCTTTTACGGAAGCATCTACTCCTTCTCCAAAGAATTCTTTTGGAATACCAAGAATTTTTTTTTTAATTGGCTTATTCAAATATTCTACATAATTATCTACTTTTATATCTACTGTAGTTGAATCCAAAGGATCTTTTCCGGCCATTATTTCAAGTAACAGAGCACTGTCTTGAACGCATCTTGTTATTGGTCCAATTTGATCTAATGAATTTGCATACGATATTAAACCATATCTTGAAACTCTACCGTAAGTAGGTTTTAATCCAACAACCCCACAATAAGATGCAGGGCATCTAATACTGCCTCCCGTATCACTACCTAATGAAAGTGGCGCTTGTCCTGCGGCAATACAAGATCCTGATCCCCCACTAGATCCTCCTGGAACGTGTTCAAAATTCCACGGATTATAAGTTGGGCCGTAACAACTATTTTCGGTCGAAGATCCCATCGCAAACTCGTCCATATTTGTGCGACCTATAGGAATTGCTCCCTCTTGTTCGACTAAACGCTCAATAACCGTGGCGTTATAAGGGGGATAATATCCTTCTAATATCCTAGAACAGCAAGTTGTTGGGCTATCCTTTATACAAATAAGATCTTTTACCGCTATTGGTAAACCACATAGTTTACCGATAGATTTTCCATTTTTTAGATTCTTATCTAATCTTTTTGCCTTGTTTAATGCTTTTTCTTTAGAAACATGAACAAATGAGTGAATATTTCTGTCCGTTTCCATGATTCTGTCGAGATAATATTGTACAATTTCTTGAATTGATAATTCTTTGTTTTTTATTTTTTCTATTAGTTCAAATCCCTTGTGGTCATGAATTAACATTTAATTCTAACCAATTAAGTTAGTAAATTAATTGTATTCGTAAAATTAGATTATTTTTATAAATTAATCATTTCTAAAAAATTTCACTTAAAAATATTATTTTAATAAGAGGAATAGTTTTTATTATAGCAACTACTTGCAATTGCCATGGAATCGTTAATTTCTATAAAAAGAATTAAAATAAATAATAAATTAGATATTTTAATAATTGACAAATGTTTTTGCATTTAATTAAAAACTTAAATCGAGCTAAAAAATTTAGTTTGGACTTTTGTCTATATCTTTTATGTTATGTAAGGGATGTTACAAAAGATATAATTAAAAATCTGTTTCTGAAAAAATCAACCATTCGTAAAAGATGGAATTATATTAAATTATTATGGAATTTATCTGTTTGTAAGAAAATTACATTAAACCATTATCCAACAATTCTTATTATGGAACCAGGACCTATATGTAATTTAAATTGCTATTTATGCCCTGAAGGACAAAAGCGACCTGGACGCACGAGAAGTTTTTTAGGAAAAGAGGTTGTTGAATGTGTACTTGAAGAACTTGGATCTTATTTAAACTCCGTTATATTATACTGTTGGGGAGAGCCATTACTTAATGAAAATTTATTTGAACTTATTCGTCTTATCAAAGAAAAAGCTAGTGTTGTAGTAGAAATTAGTTCAAATTTAAACATTTTTAACGACCATATTTGTAAAGAGATTGTGGATTCTGGTATAGATAGATTTCTTATTTCTTTGCATGGAGGTTCTCAAAAATCATTGGACCAATACCAAGTCGGCAGTAATTTTGATAGAGTAATCTCAAACATGAAAAAACTTGTAAATTATAAGAAATCAAAGGGTGTAAAACATCCGACAATTATATGGGATTATTTAGTTAATCGATTTAACGAACATGAAATAAAAACTGCATATCATCTTAGTAAAGAAATTGGAGTTGATAAATTTTCACCTCGTAAACTTTATTGTGATGTAGGTAAAATGGTACTTATGAATCCTGAAGAGCAATATAAAGATGTAGAGCCTTTCCTCCCTAAAGATCAAAAATGGAGTCGATACGATTATATTAAAAGAAGAAAGAAAAAGTTCTCTCGATTTTGTACTTGGCTCTATACAACTATTACGATAAATTCGAATGGTTCTGTATCTCCTTGTTGTTCAGTGTGGGAAGAGAAATATGATTTTGACAATATATTAGAAACATCTTTTAAGAAAATTTGGAATGGAAAGAAATTTCAATTAGCAAGACAAATAATGAAATCTAAAAAACCCATCAATATTCCCTGGATGATTTGTTCTATTTGCAAAAACAATGAAGCAATTCTTTCTTGATTTATAAAGTCCACTCGTTCTATCATGTTAGAATTTCCTTCAAAAAAATCAATAAAGAAGATTTCAAAAAGAATTATTTAAATAATTATCTGAAATAATGAAGATATATAAATGATAAATAAAAAAAGTAATTTAAATAACTGCAAAACAATTAATCTCCCGAAAATAAAAAATGAAAGGGGAGATTTAACATTTATAGAAGCAAATAATCACATTCCATTTAAGATTAAGAGAATCTATTATATTTATAATGTTCCAGAGGGTGAATCAAGAGGAAATAATGCATTTAAGACTTTACAAAAATTAATAATTGCTATTTCTGGAAGTTTTGACATTATTTTGGATGATGGATTTAATAGAAAATCATTTACTCTAAATAAATCTAATTGTGGTTTATACATCCCTCCAATGATATGGCATAAACTTGAAAATTTCTCTTCTGGGTCTGTTTGTTTAATTTTAGTTTCAGAATTTTATGATGAAAAAAGTTATATAAAAGATTATTTAGTTTTTAAGAAAATTATAAGAAATGTAAAAATCAATGGAGATCTTAAATAATATAATTAATTTATTCTCTTTAAAATCATTATCTTTTATTAATATGTACCTTATACCTACTTTTATGCAATTTAGAATGAAATTTTTTTTTTAATTTAATTAATTAAAAAAGTTATTTACTTTTTTGGCAATAAAATTTATTTCTTCGTCAGTTAGAAATGGATGTATAGGAAGACTGATTAATTCCTCAGCATATTGTATAGTTTTTTGGTTGTCAAAATAATCGTTGAGATATTTGAATGGCTTAGTTTTTTGTATGGGAATTGGATAATGAATAAGGGTCGGAATATTATTATCCATTAAATATTTTTGAAAATCATCTCTCTGCTTTACTCTAATAGCATAAATATGATAAACATGTTTATTAATGTATGGAGCTATTTTAGGCGTAATAATACGATCGTTATCTTTGAAAGCTTCATCAAATTTTCTCGCTACTTCAATTCTCATCTCATTCCATTTATCTAAATGTTTCAGCTTTTCGTCTACTATTATTGCTTGAATGGTATCTAAACGATTATTCCATCCTTTTAAATTATAGTGATATTTAATACTAGAACCATAATTTTTTAGAGATTTTACCTTTTTATATAATTCTTCGTTATTAGTAGTTATGACACCAGCGTCTCCTGCAGCACCTAAATTTTTTCCGGGATATAAGGAAAATGCCGAAACATCTCCAAGTCCTCCTACCTTCTCATTTAAAACTAATGCTCCATGGGCTTGAGAACCATCTTCTAAAATGTAGCAATCATACTTCTCTTTAATCTCAATGACTCGCTTCATATCAACAGGATGTCCATATAGATGTACAGGAACGATTACACAAGATTTCAATTTTTTTCTATTTTCTTTTAAATAAGAGCCTAAAAAATCAACATCAATTTGATAATATTCATCACAATCTATTAAAACTAAGTCATGATATAAATCAGTAAGGTATGTTGCCGCCAATGCATTAGCAATAAAAGTATTAGCAGGTATTATTACACCACAAGGTGATTCCAAATTAAGTGCAGCTAACGATAATTTCAACGCATCTGTTCCGTTAGAAACTCCGATGGCATATTTAGTTCCACAATAATCGGCAAAATTTTGTTCAAATTGCCTTACAGCCGCACCTTCTATAAAATCAGATTTTATAAAAAGGTGTTCTAATCTTGGAGTGATATCCTTCTTTATTTCATCCCATTGCATTGATAAATCATTAAACTTTATATTCATATAACTATTAACCTAATATCTTTATTATAATCAATTGTCAATTTTTTTGTTATAATTTTTTAAAAAATAAGAAAAACTTTATGAAAAATTTTAACAATACAATTATTCTTAAATCTATAAAGATAAAACTAATAAACATAGAGTAGGGAAATTACGATATTATTCGATAACGGGATCTAATTTGAACACTTCCCTTTGAAAAATATGTGAAATAAATTTTGATAATAAATTATAATAAAAATTCATAAACTCCAAAGTTTAGGCGTGGGTCACTTTACTGATATAATATCAAAATAGATAAATTATTTTTAATTTATTGATATTAAAACAAATTTAAACTTATATAGATTATGAATGCCTTAGTTATAGGTGGCGCTGGTTTCCTTGGCTGTATTTTGAATCATCAACTCCTTGAAAAAGGGTATAAAGTAAAATGTTTAGATTCGTTCTATTTTGGAGAAGAACCTTTAACACCTATAAGAGACAGGATTGAAATTATAAGAGAAGATATAAGAACATTTAGACCATCAATCTTAAAAGGTATAGATATCGTCGTTAATCTTGCGGCAATTGCTCAACCAGATCGATTAAAAATATTAGATTCTAAACTTTTTTACGAGATAAACCATCTTGGTTGTACAAGAGTGGCGAAACTTAGCAAAGAACAAGGTATTAAAAGATATATCTTTACATCTACGAATAGTGTGTATGGATTTCAAAAGGATATAGTTAACGAATTATCAACTCCCAATCCTCTTGAAGATTATGGAAAATCTAAATTGTTGGCAGAAAAAGACGTATTATCTTTAGCAGACGATAATTTTACGGTAACAATCCTTAGATTTGCTACTTTATATGGTATATCTCCCAAAATGAGGTTTGATTTACTTGTCAACGGAATAACTTGGGCGTTATATAAATATGGAAGAATTGATGTAATGAGAGATGGAAACCAATGGAGATCAACCATTCATGTTAAAGATGCTGCAAAAATTATAACTAAATTAATAGAAAGTAGCAAGGATAAAGTTCAAAAAGAAATATTTAATGTAGGGTCAAACGATCAAAATTACCAAATATATCCGCTAGCAAAACTTATTGGTGATTATGTTGGAAAACCTTACGATATAAAATGGTACGGTGAACCAGATAAAGTATCGTATCGTGTAGATTTTGTTAAACTGAAAAAAAAATTGAATTTTAAAGTAAAACATAATGTTCTACAGACTGTAAAAGATTTATATGACGCTTTAAATGAAGGATTAATCGAAAAAAATGAGAAAACATCAGTTATTAATTGGTATAAGAATTTATCTGAGAATGGAACTCTAAAACTTTTAAGACTTTAAAATAATTTGTGAGTAATTTATATCAATTTCGAATAATATTTTATTTATATTTCTATATTTGCTTATTTCTCAAAAAACTTTTTCGAATTCTTCGATATATCTTTTTTCATTAAAATTTTTCTTAATTTATCTATATTCATTGAAGAATCTAAAGCCATTTCTACATCTTTAATATCTTTAAGTTCTATCTTTCCAACTTCGGGATTTAATTTTTTCACAAAGTCATATATTGTACTAGGTTCACCACCAACATTGATAACTCCAAATTCTTCTATTAATTTTAATGTAATTTTAGCTGCTTCGTCCATATATATCAAGCTTTTTTTAATATCAATTATGGCTTTAGGGTGGGGGAATGGCTTCTCGAACATACTCATTCGGAGTATTAAAGAATTTATATATAACATAACAGCACATTCACCACCTAATTTTGACCAAGCGTATTTGTTGACAGGTAATAAAGCAGATTTTTCACTATAGTTTCCTTCAGTACCAGGATAAACATAATCTGTTGAAATATACACTAATTTTATATTATATTTCATACATACCAGTACTATATTCGCAGTTCCGATTATATTTGTTTTTATACTTATATCTGGATGCTTTTCGTGGCTAACCATTGGTCTGGTATGCGCTGCGGCATGTAAAAGTATGTCCGGTTTTACAGTAGAAACAATATGTTCAACTTGTTCAATATTATGTACATCCATTTCATTTCTAGATGGTGCTATAATTTCATATTCAGTATTATATTTTTTAATCTCCGATGCAAATTTCCCATCGCCACCTGATATTAGTACTTTTTTCATTTATTTTCAGTCTCCCAACTTTCACCAAATTCTCCGATTGTAGCTCTTATTTCGTCTTCTGGATTGTATTTATGAGAAAGATAGTACATTAAAATTGAACCGGATTCTAGAGCCCTATAACCATGATAAACACCTGGAGGAATTTTTATTACTCGAAAATTTTTATCTGAAAGATATTCAAATCTTACAGAATAATTACCATTTTCGTCAGGTTCAGCCAATCCCACTTTTATTGACCCTTTTAAACAAATCCAATAATCTATTTGAATATTATGTTTGTGCCAAGCAACTACATGCTGTGTTGAATTAATATACGAGACATTTATTTGACCATTAATATTTTCGAATATATCAATTAATCTTGCAGCTCTGTCATCTTCATGATAATCCATATTTCAAACCTCATTGTAAAATTCTTACATACGGTACATGAGTTATAAATTTTCCACCTCTATCAATAAAATTTTTTTCTTTATTTAAGATTTCTTTTTCGTAATTCCAAGCCCCTAAGAAAGCATAATCAACAGTTTCATTTAAGCCTTCTTCAGGTGATATAACAGGTATGTGCATTCCAGGTGAAAGTTTTTCTTGCTTATCTGGCGTTGTATCTATAATATAGTCTATATATTTTGTGTCGATTTCACAAAAATTAAAAATTATAGATGATTTTGAAGTAGCTCCATAACTTATTATTTTTTTGCCTTTAGCTTTTAAGTCTTTAAGTAAATTTATTAAGTCTTGTTTAGAATTCTGGACTCTTTCAGCGAATTTCTCGTATGTCTTAAACTTATCTAATCCTTTTTTTAATTCCAAATCTATATTTTCGTTCACGCTTTTATCAATATCATAACGGCCAAGAAGTTCTTTCGTAAATATTCTATTTGATCCTCCATGAGGTTTAATATTTTCTACTTTAAATATTTCTAAACCATTTTTTTTTAGTATATTATTTAAAGCTAGAACTGAAAATATATGAGCATGCTCATCATAAATCTGGTCATAAGAATTTCTTTCTAACATTTCTAATAAAGATGGATCTTCGAATATAATAATCCCATCATCATTTAAAATATTATTTATTGCAGAGAAAGTCTCATCCAAATTAGGTATATGACAGATACAATTCGCAGCATAAACAAGATCCATTTTCCCGTGTTTATTTTCTATTTTTTCTGCTAAATTTTTATCCCAAAATTCAGCATATGTTTTATATCCCATCTTATGTGTAATTTTTGCGAAATTACTGCATGGTTCGACAGCTACAACATTTTTCTTATGAAAATGCTTAAGAAACACTCCATCATTACTACCAATTTCTAAAATACTATTAGGATTGAAATGTTCTTTAATCATATCAGCCACACTTTTAAAATGGTCTCTCATTGTTTTTGATGATGATGAATGATATACATAACTATCGTTAAACATTATAGTGCCATCTACAAAATTCATTAAAGAAACTAGTTTTATTTTCTCATTAAAGCCTATAGAGAGATTATAAAAATATTCATTTTCAATTTCATTTTCTTTAAGAAAACCATTAGCAATAGATTGTTTGCCTAAATCTAAAAAAATTCGTTTCATTTTAAAACTCTTACCATACCTTATAAATTTGAAGCTATATTTCAACAAGCAAATAAAATCTAACCCAATTATTTAAAAAGTCTATTTTTTAAACTGCTTAATAAGTCGATTACTATATTAATCCAAAAGCTAGGTAATTTTAGTATTTGTTTAATTGTAATAATAATTGATAATCCATCAAGGAAGGCTCGCAGGGATTTAAAAATAGTAGATTCGGAAAGAAGTGTAGAAAATAAACAACCAAATATAAGATGTCTCAACTTACTTCTTATTATTTTTCTAATTTTTCTTTTTTTTTCCACTTCTTTTGTTATATCGTAAAGAATTTCAAATTGATATTTAATTCTGTTTAAAACGCCAATTGGATGCCAATATTTTCTACCTTTAATTAATGGCTGATCGGATTCCTCCATACTACTGCACATATAAGCAAAGATTTTTGATGAACATAAAGTATTTCCAGCGATTAAAGCTTGAGCTACAAGAGCATAATGTATCCATAAAAAACCTACATACTTTTTTGCCTTATTTAGGTCTAATATGCTTTTTTTTAATACAATGCCAGAATCATGATCGTAATAAAAAAGTAATTTTATTAAAGATTCATAACCTTTACTTAAAATTCTATCTTCATTTTTAATATAAATTTCAATATCGTTTGTTTTTGGATTTTTTATACCTGTAGTACCACATATTTGAGTCAAATTTTTATTTTCTTTTATTTGTTTTAAAATCCAAGGAACTGTTTTCATTTCTACTTCATCATCATCCATAAGTATATATAAAAATTCTCCATTTGCCTTTTTAATAGTAATTAACATATTTGCATCGAACCTGAGATTTTTTTTATTTCGAAAGTATTTTAGCCTTGGATCTTGAATTTTATTCATAGCTTCCTGAGTTCTATTACTTGATGGATTGTCATCACTAATTACAATTTCAATTTCATCGCTTTGAAGTGAAAGAATGTCTTTTATAGTTTTATATACCCTTTCAGGACGATTATATGTTGGAACACAAAAGCTGAGTAGGATCTTTGACATAGCTAAATCAACTTTTTACCATTTTTTCAAACCTCTTATCTTTTCTAATTACAATTTATAAGAAAAAAGAATTGTTTGAATAATATTATTCATTCATTATATAATTTTTTTAATGTACCTAAAGCAACCGGGACCATCCATATTAGTAAGCTAAATAACATAATCCACTCAAAAAATGGATTGAAGTATATTATAAATAATATCCCCGCTGTAAAAGGACCAATAACCATATATAATCCGATTAATTTAGGAATTTCTGTTTTGTAGAATACGATAAGTAGTCCGTAAAAGAAGCTAAAGAAAATCATTCCAGAAAAAACAACCGCAGAAAATACAAAGTGAAGTCCCAATGATGTAGTACGGTCTTCTGAAAATAATCCTACCATAAAAAATCCGAAAAAGCCCATAATCATAAAAAAAAAAGCTAATCCGCTCAATCGGTATCTCATTCGAGGAAATTCGTTAGTATCCAATGGAGATGGAGCGAGTTCTTTTTCCATATAAAAGATGGTCGGTATTATCAAAACCGATGTAATTATTGCTCCGTAATCTAAAAAGTAAGGCAAAGGAGTGTGATTAAATGATCCCATATCGGAAATCCAATTATCAACAATATTGTAACCATCGGGGTCGAATTGGGCAACAATGTATCCTATAATTATCGCTGAAAAAAAAGTGAATAACGACGAGATGATCGAAATCTTTACAGTTTTAGGCTTGACTAAAAAATTGTCGTAAACGCGATTTTTCCATTTAATGAGTGATTCATATAAACCAATAACAAATCACCTCCAGAAGCAATTTAATTTCTTATTTTAATTTAGTTTGAAAGAATAAATCTATTATTTTTAAAAAATTTCTCCACAATCATTTATTAAATTGACAATAATAGAAAAATGAATCATTGAATGCTGTTAAAAATTATCTATTAAATAATAAATTTATACAATTTCAAAATTAATTTTTTTTATTCTTATTTAGAAGATAACGAGAAAAAATATTCATGTATAGGCATTCCTCGGGGGGCATCTCTGTTGTCAATTTAGGATTTTCAGTGAATTCTACATTAACATCTCGTATAATAACTATTGGAGTCTGCTGATCCGCCTCGTTTAACAAAAATTGAGCGGCACTTGTAAGATCGTCGGCTACAGCTCGCATAGTGATCATTAAAGGTCTACCATAGAGATCAGGTTGACCTCTCAAATCCTCAATCGGTTCAAATCCAGCAGTTGCGATGGCAATCCCAATTGTTCCCTTTCTAAGGGGTTGAACTCTGGAATCCGCAATAATAACACCAAGATTTTTTATATTAAATTCATTTCTCAATTTTTTCCAATAATCCCATACAACTTTTTCGAGATCTTTAGGTAGAAGAACAACATTATTAGGTCCCGCATTTGAACTATCAATGCCAGCATTGGCAATTAGAAAATCATTTACTTTAGCTAATATAACGTGTCTGTTAGGTAATCCCCCTAAAATCATCGTCGCCTCCTGCAATATTAATTCTACAATTCTCTCGTCCATATCGTACTTTTTAGCCATCTTTTTTGCTTTATTTGAGACCCTTTTAACCTCAGATAGATTAACGACTCTTCCTTGAGAAGTTGCTACAATTTTCTCAGATATTACAATTATATCTCCCTCTTTTAAAGAATTCCCAGTAATCTTTAATTCATTAATTAAGATATCTAGCAGAGGATCGTTTTTCTTAATTAAAGGTAATTTTATGGAAAAAAGATTCATCTTAAAATAATAAAGTTAATGAAAAAATTTATTCTTTTCAGAAGATAAAGACCTATTAGAAAATTTTAAATTTCTAAGATTTCATTTCTATAGTAAAATATTTTTTTTTAGTAGGTGAGCAAAATTAAATCAACATCCACCGTAAGCGATAAGGGTCTAACAACAATTCCAAAAGAAATTAGAAAAAAACTAAAAATTAAAAAAGGCGATAAATTACACTGGATCTTAACCGAATTAGGAAAATCTGAGTTAATTGTGGTTCATAATCCAATAAAATTTTTAACGGGACGCTATTCACAAGAAAGTTTAACTTATGAAGATTTAGAACATAAAGCAGATGATATTATTTTTGACAAGGTGAAAAAAAAATCCCTGTAATTGAATTGGATTTGATGTTTGGATTAATTTCTACTACTGATAAATATCACAAAATTTCAAAAAAAATATTTGGGCTTATTATCTCAGGTGAGGTGAGTTGAAAAATATATTTTTCCCCGCAAGTGCATATTTAGAATATGAATTAGTGCTAAAAAGTCAAGGAATAGATGAAAATGAAATAATTAAAGATATAATTCATTTTCAAAATATCGAAAATATCCGAGAGCTTCCACTAGATTCTTCAATAATAGTTACTGCTATTAAATTACGAGAAAAATATAATATTACTTATTTTGATTCATTACATTGTGCGACTGCCTTAAAAAATGATGGAATAATAATTAGCTCCGATAAAGAATTTAAAAAAATATCGAATTTAGAAGTAATTGAACCTAAGAATTTAATCAAAAATTAATTTTTGAATATCTACGAAAAGTTATCAAGGATATGAAACCTTTTTACACAAAATTGTTTGATTATTTAGAAATAGGTGACGATTTTCCAACTGTTATAATGGGAGTATTGAATCTAAGTCCCGAATCCTTTTACAAATCGTCAGTTTACGAAAATTTAAGCAAACTTGAAAATGCTACGTCAGTAATGATTGAGAATGGTGCTAAAATGTTAGATATAGGGGCGAGATCAACTGCACCATGGTCTGAAAAAATATCTATTGAAGAAGAAATTAGTCGTATCACGCCAGCAATGGAATTAATCTGTAAAAAAATTCCGGATAATATCATTTTATCAATTGATACGCAATATAGAGAAGTAGCTGAACGATCTCTCAAAATTACTTCAAAATTTGGGATAAAAAAGGTTCTTATCAACGATGTTAGCTGTTTTAAAACTGATCCTAAATTAGAAGATTTCGTTATTGGCGAAGATATACCAATAATTTTGATGGCGTCAGAAAAAGTCCCCGGAGATTTATTAACAATTGAGGAAATAATTAAAGAATTCAAAAAAACTATTAAAAGATTGAAATCAAAAGGATTTAACGAAAATAATATTATTTTAGATCCTGGCATTGGTCATTGGGTTGAAAAAAAGACTCACACCTACGATTTGAAGATTATTAATAATCTAAGCAAGCTAAAAATCTTAGGAAGACCGATATTAGTAGCAATATCCCGGAAATCTTTTATCGGGACTACTCTAAATGTTTCCGAACCAGTTCCGCCAGAAAATCGATATAATGGTACGCTTTCTGCAACGGCTATTGCAGTTTTTAACGGAGCTCATATTGTAAGAACTCACGATGTAAATAAACAACTGTTCGAAATTGTGAAAATAGCGGAAGAAATCAGAAGAAATAATTAAAAATTATCTAAATGTGGAAAATCTATGTTTCCAAAAGAGTACGAACAACTAAGAGAAATAATCGTAGAAAATTTGGAAAAATCCAATCCACAAGAGGCTTACTCACATATTAGACAAGTTCTTGATTATCCTGAATACGAACATCTGAATGAGATATGGGACGATGTAATGAAATTATTTGAACGAATTACTAGAGCAATGATGGGAGAGGAGTGGGGGGATTTGGTAAAAAAAATTATCGACAATCCAAATAATATTGAACCATTATATGATCTTGCCTACGATTTATACGAAGAAGGTGCTTACAGTATTGCGGCCACATTGTTAATTCGAGCAAATAAAATTAAACCTCAAGATTTAAGAATCATTTCTGAACTAGCTGTAACTCTTGAAGCTATGATGTTAAATCAAGATGCTTGTATTATATTATCTGAAGCTAAAGAATTGCTCGAAACGAGTGATTTATGCCGATATTTATTAGGATTCAACAGATTAATGACGGGAAATATCGATGAATCAGCGAAGATTTTACCAACAATTCTAGATAGCCAAGATAAAGACATTCAATTTATGGCATTGTCTTTAGAAGGAATGCTAAATAGAGCATCAATTTTGAAAGATTCTCGCCCATTAGATAATACAGATTTACGTGGTTGGCATATTGTACTCAATGGTACAATTCTGCTACATCTTTCTCCTTATGGATTAGAGGAGGGTATGTATGGTCGGTATGCTTATGTGTCTGATTCATATTCTTTATGTCGTCATGGAATTGACAGATTGAAAGTTGTTTTAGATGCTACCGGAATTAAAATTCCTTGTATATTATCCTTACCTGATCGTTCAAGTCAAATTCTAGCAATGGCAACTTCAAGAATTTTAAACAAACCCCTCAAATTTTGGAACGAAGTTGATGTAAACATTAAAGGTCTTATTGTAGCTTATGATTTAGATGAAATTTATTCAGAGGAAATTATAACCGAATTAGTTGTGCATAGGTCTAACCAGATTTTATGGGCCCACGCCTCTTGTTGGACTAATCCCTTTCAATTCTCACCCGATATAACTACATATTTTTATCAACAAAATGCATCTGCTTGGGCTGGAGGTCAGATGGTTTTTAATAGGAAATCTAAGAGAGTTGAAATCTCAAAACCCGATAAGTTAGCAGATGAAGATTTATCACTACAAATAATAAATGCAAAAATAGATGAAGATTACATTGATGATTTGGACGATTTAATAGGATTGGTCAAACCTTTAAAATTATTAAAAGACGAAAGTTTACCCGGTATCTTTCGAATAACGGGAAGACGAAGGCGTCAAAGGGTAGGGGGGCCTGTAATAAGTAACAGGTTTATGTAAAGAAAATCATTTTTGACAATCATAATTTAAATAAATCTGTAATAATCTTTTAAGATAAATGTTTTTAGGTTAGTTAATGATAATAATTTCAATTAGCTGGCGTTGTAAAGAAGGTTTTTAATTAAAAAAGTGTAAAATTTTAATAGTTTACTCATTCCAAGCTCAGATTCTAACTTTTATGTTAAAAATCTACGATAAAAAATGACGGAATATAAAGCTAATCTGATGAAAATTTAAATGAATTTTTAAAATTCAGTATCTTTTTAATCTTCAGATCGCTAGAAAGCTTAACTTCTCAGAGATCTAATGCTTTTGATTAATAAAAAAGTGTACAAATATTAATAAATCAGAAATACCATATATTATATGTAAATCGTTAAAATTTCATTTATTCGCGATGAAAAATTTTACGATTACAATCAAAAATTATTATGTCAGATAATAATGTTTACGATGCAGGGGATATACAGGTATTAAAGGGGCTTGAAGGCGTAAACTAATTGGTATGTTTCATACTAGTCGTTAAAGAAGACGTCCCGCAATGTATATCGGAGATACTGGGAAAAGGGGTCTCCATCATCTTGTTTTTGAAGTTTTGGATAATTGTGTTGACGAGGCCATGGCGGGATATGCTGATGATATAAAAGTTATTTTTAACGATAAAAATACGGTCCAAATTTCTGATAACGGAAGAGGCATTCCAATTGATATACATCAAGAGTTTGGTAAACCCGCTGTGGAAGTTATTATGGAGCATTTACATTCTGGTGGAAAATTCGATAACAAAAGCTATAAGATTTCTGGTGGTTTGCATGGTGTAGGTCTCTCAGTTGTTAATGCTTTAACAGAATGGATGAAAGTAGAAATATATCGAGATGGCGTCCTTTATCAACAAATTTTTTCTCGAGGTAAAAAGAAAAGTGAGCCTGAAATAACAAAAACTAATAATGAAAAAACTGGTACAAAAATATCCTTTAGCCCAGATCCTAAAATATTTAATTATGATCCGAATGAGCCAATATTCAATTTTTCTACAATTGCTGGTCGTATGCGAGAACTTGCGTTTCTTACTCCAAATGCAAGATTTACAATTTTTGATGAAGTAGCAGACCAAGAAGAGGAGTTTTATTACGAAGGAGGTATTAAAGAATTTATTTCGTACTTAAATAAAGATAAGCAACCTTTACACAATGATATTATTTTTCTAAGCGATTCTTACGATGATAAAAACGCTTCAAAAGTGTATGTAGATATTGCAATGCAATATAATCAAGGATATCAAACTAACATTTTAACTTACGCGAATACAATCAATACTATCGAAGGAGGGACTGCATTGACGGGCTTTAAATCAGCTCTTACCAGAACAATTAATTCATATATAGAAAATAGTAAGGAAAAAAAATATAAAGATCATGTTTTAAGTGGGAGCGACACGAGGGAGGGATTATCTGCTGTAATATCAGTTAAGCTTCCTGACCCACAATTTGAAAGTCAAACGAAAATCAAATTGGGAAATCCAGAAGTTCGTCAAATTGTTAGTCAAGCAGTTTCTGAAAAACTTACTCAATTTCTTGAAGAGAATCCTCAAACAGCTAAAAGAATTATTTTAAAAACTATAAGTGCTAAAAATGCAAGAGAAGCGGCGCAAAAAGCAAGATCTTTAATTCGAAGAAAATCAGCGTTAGATAACGCTCGAATGCCAGGAAAATTGGCAGATTGTTCTTCAAACGATCCTAAAGAATGTGAGATATTTATTGTCGAAGGCGATTCTGCGGGAGGCTCAGCAAAACAGGGAAGGGATAGAAAATATCAAGCTATTCTCCCCCTTAGAGGTAAAATTTTAAATGTTGAAAAAGCGAGAATGGATAAAATACTGCAAAATAACGAAATCCTAGCAATTATCAAAGCTTTAGGTACAGGTATTCAAGGAGTTAGTGATGATGAGTTTAATGTTGAAAATTTAAGATATCATAAAGTCATTATTTTTTGCGATGCCGATGTGGACGGGCATCACATCGAAACCTTGCTCCTTACCTTCTTTTTTAGATATATGCGTCCTTTGATAGATGAAGGACATTTATATATGGCAGTTCCTCCATTGTATAAGATTAATTACCGAAAGACAAAAGAATATGTGTACTCTGATACCGAAAAAGAAGAAAAATTAAAAGAATTAATAAATAAATATAAATTAAAAAATTCAGATTCAATCAAGATTCAAAGATTTAAAGGATTAGGCGAAATGAATCCCGACGAACTTTATGATACCACAATGAATCGAGAAACTAGAATTTTAAAAAAAATGATTTACGAAGATTTCTTGGAAAACGATCTAATTTTTACAAAATTAATGGGAAAAGAAGTAAAATCTCGTAAGAAGTTTATTATTGATAATTACGACCAGACTACATTATTTGATATATAAATAATAAAAAAATTTTATTCAAATTATAAAAAAAGGTCTTATTTCTGAGTTCTGAAAATATAAAAGAAGTCTTATTAAAAGACGAAATGAAAAGTAGCTATATTGACTACGCTATGTCTGTAGTTGTTGACAGAGCAATTCCTGATGTGAGGGATGGATTAAAACCAGTACATCGAAGAATTATTTATGCTATGACGGATAATAATTGGTTTTATAACAGTTCTCATGTAAAATGCGCAAAAATCGTTGGTGTTTGCTTAGGAAATTATCATCCTCATGGTGATGTGACGGTTTATAACTCTCTTGTTAGAATGGCCCAGAGTTTCTCTCTTAGATATCCATTAATAGATCCACAAGGGAACTTTGGCTCAATTGACGGAGACCCTCCTGCAGCTTATCGATATACAGAAGCACGACTTTCTCAAATCGCAAACGAGTTAATTGAAGATCTTGGTCGCGAAACCGTAGAATTTAAACCTAATTTTGACGATACTTTGCAAGAACCTAAACATTTGCCCTCTAAACTCCCAAATATTTTGCTAAACGGCACAAAGGGGATTGCTGTTGGCATGGCTACGTCAATGGCACCCCATAATCTTATGGAAATATCCACGGGTATTATTGCAACTATTGATAATCCTGACATCTCTATAGAGGAACTTATAGAAATAATCAAAGGACCCGATTTCCCAACTGGTGGAATCATAAACGATACTACTGGCATTTATAACGCGTATTCCACAGGATACGGAAAAATTCCTATTCAAGGTAAAATCGAACATGAAACTAAAGGTAATAAAAACAATTTGGTTATAACTGAAATTCCTTATTTAATAAATAAAACGACATTAATAGAATCGATTGCAAAACTAATAAGAGATGGAAAATTAAAAGATGTGCGCGATTTAAGGGACGAATCTGATAGAAAAGGGATGCGGATTGTATTAGAATTAAAAAAAAAAGCTCAACCTTTAATTATTAAGAATGTCTTATACAAACGCACGAGACTTTTAACTAGTTTCAATGTTATTAATTTAGTTTTAATAAACAAAGGCAAACAACCTAAAGTTCTCAATCTCAAAGACCTAATTGAAGAATACATCAAATATCGGCTTGAGATCATATATAAAAGAACGCAATTTTCTCTTAAAAAAGCAAAGAATAGACTTCATATAGTTGATGGTCTTCTTATTGCATTAAATGATATTGACAATGTTATTAAAGTTATTAAGAGCGCCAAAGATACTGGAGATGCTAAAAATAAATTAAAAAATGCGTATCAATTAAGCGACGATCAAATCAAGGCAATATTAAATATGCCTCTTTCTCGATTAACTAGCTTAGAGCAACAAAAATTAATAGACGAACAAAAAAAATTAGGCGATGAAATAAATGGCTATAACAAAATTCTCGAAAGTGAGCAATTGCGCTTAGAAATTATTAAGGTAGAATTAACAGAATTAAGTAAAAAATATGGCGACGAGAGAAGAACAAAAATCATTGAAGAACAAGACACATTAAACATTGAAAGGAAGGATTTAATTAAAAAAGAGCCAACGATTGTCATTTTAACTAAAAATCACTACATAAAACGATTGTCGTTAACAGTATACCGTACTCAACGACGGGGTGGTCGTGGAAAAAAAGGGATGACCGTAGGAAAAGAAGATTTTATAAAAGACTTATTTGTATGTTCCACCCACGATACAATTTTATTTTTTACATCCAAGGGAAGAGTTTATTCCATGAAAGCCTTTGAAATTCCGCTCCAACAACGAACTGCGAAGGGAAGACCAATCGTAAATCTAATAATTCTAAAAGGAGACGAAAAGATTTCAGAAATGATCCCCATTAATAATTTTAACACTAACGAAATGCTAATTATGTTTACGAAAAATGGAATCGTTAAAAAAACTCCGCTAAGGCTTTTCTCTAAAATTCAAAAAACGGGTGTTAGAGCCCAAAATATAAAAAAACGCACACACGATAAATTAGTCAGCGTCAAAAAGCTTTCAAATGAGCTCCAAGATATCTTTATCGCCACTAAAAAAGGTTACGCAATTCGATTTGACGAATCGGAATTACGAGAACTTGGAAGGACCTCTATGGGTGTAAAAGGTGTGAATTTGAGAGAAAATGACGAAGTAATCGAAGGACTTCTCGTTACAAACGATGAAATTGTCTTAACGCTGACTGAACATGGCCACGGTCAGAGGACATATATTAAGGAATACAGAAAAACAGGTCGCGCTGCTAAAGGGGTAATAAATATTAATCTGAAAGATGGGAGCGATAATGTAATTGCAATAAAGATTGCTAAGGATAAAGATTTGCTAATAGGATCTGAACTAGGTCAAGTTATTCGCTTACCAGTTGAATCAATTAGAATCACTCATAGAAAATCTAAAGGAGTTAGAGTGATCCGGCTAAAAAAGAACGATTCTGTATGCGCAATTGGAAAATGTTCGAAAGAAATTGAATAAAGGTAAGACAAAAACATTCAATTAAAAAAAAGAAAAATCTTAATTTTAAAAAACTTAGTTTAAAATATGATCAAAACGGATAAAAAAGAACTTTTAATTGGTTTACTTTCTGACACTCATTGTCCATCAAGAGTTCCGGAAATTCCAGAAGTTATAATAGAAGATTTTAAAGAGAATCAAATAGATTATTTAATTCATCTCGGTGACTATGAGAAATTTAAAATTTATCAAAGTCTCCTTGATTCGTTTGGAAAAGATAATGTAATAGGAATTTTCGGTAATATGGACGATTACAAGTTAAGAAAAATCTTGCCAGAAACTCTTGAATTTGAGCTTTATGGACATAAACTCTTTTTGACACATGGTATGGGTGGTCCAAATATAGTAATTAAAAGACTAAATAAGAGATTTGATTTGGCTCCCTATGATATTATAATCTTTGGACATGTTCATCGTCCATATAACGAAAAATGGAGAGATGGAAAATTATATCTTAATCCTGGAACGCCTACTGATAAAGAATTCACTGACATAAATTCATACGGATACCTCAAGATTTCAAAAGATAAAATAGAACCGAAAATTGTGTATTTATGAATATTTCATACAGAGTTAACATCTATTTGGAAAACGAATAAAACTTATTTATCTTAAAATTAAAACAAAAATTTATTACCGGAAAGAAGTGCTGATTTCGTTGCTCTAAGCCGCCCCTTAATTCGAGAATCTGATCTTCCAAATAAATGGCTTAAAGGAACAGGAGAAAATACTTGCAAATGTATTTCTTGCAATGGCTGTATGGGAAGCATGATCACGGGTAACGTGCGGTGTCTTCAAGAGGATTGAAATTAATTCATACAATGGAACACTAATTTATTTTAAAAGTCAACCACATCACTAATTTATTTTAAAAGTCAACCAATTTTTCGGGACATTCACATCAACCACATCATTAATTCTTTCTACAAGAATGACGCGTTAACCGCTCGAATGTCGACTTAAAAGGCTAGCATCGGTAGATAAAATAACAGCTCCTTGCAAGGGTGGGCAGCATTAGCGGACGCTATCGAGATTTTTTCGTCTTTCCGTAATATTTCATCCTTTTATGGGGTCATTCTTTCACGGAAAATGAAACAAGAAAAAAATTCAACTATTGCTCATACTACTTATAAATTGTTACACCTCTTTTTTCTAAAATCTTGATCGATTCTGGGAGAGTCGTCAACTGGTTACCGCTTAAACCTAGTGTTTGTAGCGATTTTAAATTTGTTATTGACTCTGGGAGAGTCGTTAAATAATTTTTTGTCAACCATAGTTCTTCGAGTAATTTAAGGTTTCCTATTGACTCTGGGAGAGTCGCAAACTTATTATATCCTAAATTAAGTTTTTGTAGCGAGGAGAGGTTCCCTATTGACTCTGGGAAAGTCGTTAATTGATTCAAAAATAAATATAGTATTTGAAGCGATTTAAGGTTGCCTATTGACTCTGGGAGAGTCGATAACTTATTATCCCATAATCTAAGTGTTTGGAGTGAGGAGAGATGCCCTATTGACTCTGGGAGAGTCGATAATTCATTAATATTCAAATTTAGTTCTTGGAGCGATTTTAGATCTCCTATTGACTCTGGGAGAGTCGATAAGTTATTACCCCTTAAATTTAGTATTTGAAGAGATTTAAGATCTCCTATTGAATCTGGGAGAATCGTTAAATTATTATTATGTAGCCATAGTTCCTGGAGAGAGGAGAGGTTGCCTATTGACTCTGGGAGAGGCATTAAATTATTAAAACCCAAATCAAGTGTTTGGAGCGATATAAGCTTCGTTATTGACTCTGGGAGAGTCGATAAGTTATTACCCCTTAAATATAGTTCTTGGAGCGATTTTAGGTTCGATAATGACTCTGGGAGAGTCGTTAACTTATTACCCCATAAATCAAGTGTTTGGAGCGATTTTAGGTTCGATAATGACTCTGGGAGAGTCGATAACTGATTATACCTTAAATTTAGTATTTGAAGAGATTTAAGATCGCCTATTGATTCTGGGAGAGTCGATAACTTATTACCCCTTAAATATAGTTCTTGGAGCGATTTTAGGTCTCTTATTGATTCCGGAAGAGTCGTTAATATACTATAACATAGTGCTAGTCCTACGACATTATTGCCATCGATTTTAACACCAAATGTATCGTACTCTTTTTCGTCCTTTCCATATGGAATGTAAGCATCTATTTTTTCCACGCGTGGAAGGGCTTTACCGGCTAATTTCTTTAAATCCAATAAAACTTTCGTTTGCTCGGGCTTTACGCCGTAATAAATATTTAATAAAGATTCAGGAAAATTACTTAGTTGAAAAATATCTATTCTTTTCATATATTTTGGGTCGGATAAGAGCTCGGCAAGTTCGTCCCATTTTTTAAGAAAAAGGAGATGATGAGAAAGATGTTCGAGCATGTAGCTGTCTTCTTTCCCATCTCGATAAGCTTTGAGGACTTTCTCAGCAATAAGACGATGTCCTCCATTCACATTAACTTGATAAGTTAAATCGTGTCCCACCTCCCCCAATAGCCACTCGGTAATGGAACCGTGATAATTCTGATAACGACCATCTCGTTCCGGGAAAAAGGAAGCAATCTTTTGCAGGTCTTTTCTTACTTCAAATCCGTCGCGATCGATAAAGAATCCTATTTGTTTTGCGGTTAAAGGTTCGCGAGCGGCAATTAACACGTCCAAAATCGGGCGAAGTTTCTCATACTCTTGGGTTTCAGGGAAAATTCGTTCGAAAGATATTATGTATATCTCAATTAAACCCTTGGGAAAGGTTTCAGGGTGACTAGGATCTATTAAACCGGCCTTAATGCCATCAATGGCTTCTTTAACGTATAGAAAATTACCTTCACCCTTCTCGAAAATTGTGTCGACTACAGTTTTCGTACTTGCCCCTGTTTCTAATAATTTTTTAACGATTTCCGACTCTTTTAATCTCTTTTCAAGGTAGGACCTCACATCTTTGACGTTCTCTTGATTAAATGCTTCAATTTCGTGCGGTTTAAACTTGTTAAAATAATCGAGAATTTTGGGCACCTTTCTGGAACTGAGAACCAATCTCATCCATGCCGGAAGATCTTTTAATTGATCGCGTAGAATTGTGACAATATTGGGAGGAGAAAAAGCAAAAGCCTCGTCCAGACCATCAACTACAATAATTACAGGCTTATCGGGATGTTCAGCTTTGAGAGGGTCGATAATTACGCGTCTCAGTAAAGTTCCAGGATCGCCGGAATCGATTACTCCTTCCAAATCGACCCCTTCCAAGGCTTCACGGTAATTTTCCATTTGAGTTGCTAATTGAGCAGCAACGGACTTGAAAAATTGATTTGGATTAAGCGAATCTGGAACATCGCGACTACAAAAATGGTATGCTAATACTTGTTCGTGCTTGTGAACCAAATAAGCCATGATTGCTGATTTTCCTATTCCTGGATCTCCCGTTATAAAGAATACGCGACTTTCCTCGTTTTGAAGCCAATCGTTAAAATCTTCCAATAACCATTCTCGACCCGTAAAATTGTGGGTGAGACGAGCAATCTCTGCTCCAAAGTCTAATGGATTTAACTGCGAGAAAATGCGAGCGTGATGTCCCTTAACATCTCCTCCCAGATCAATAGTCTTCAATAATCGTTGGAATGCTTGGTCGTATTGGTTCGGAATTTCCCAGTTTAGAAAATCTATCCAATCTAATCGATAAATTCCTAAAGGAGGTCGACACTTTAACACCATTACGGGAATAATTTTGCGACTTTCGTAGCGTGCCATGCTAATTTCATCTAAACATACTCCGTCTGGGCTTACTCCGTCTGAGCGTCTTACCGCGTGAGGAGAAAGTAAAGTAATAAAAAGTTCTCTATTAAGGATTGCATCTTGAATTTGCTGCTCCCAAGATTCAGCTGCTCTCATCTGATGTTTGTCTAGCCACACATCGTGTCCTTTTTCCTTTAAATCCTCTTCTAAGCGAAATGCCAATTTTTGCGCGTCCTTATGCCCGTAACTGATGAAAATCTTTTTAGAGATAAGTTCGGTTTCTGCTTTAAATCTATGCTCACATTCTCGATTCAAGCAAATATATTCTCTCGAATCTTCAAGATACGAAGTATCTTGCCCCCCACATTTGGGACACGAGACTTTTTTAGGTTCTATTGGTTATCACTCTAATATTGTATTATTATTTTTTTGGACATATAACCTACAAAATATGAAACGATCTTTATATTTTTTACTAAAAAAAAAGAGTAGAAGTTTTTGTGGAGAGAAACAAAACTTGATGGAACTCCACATGATAGTACGGGTGGACCCAACATGATAGTACGCCGGTTAAACAAAGCACTCGATCTCGCTAATTCCAATTGCAACATTGTTATATTTTGTCATACACACAGACCTGTTAACGAAAAAAAGGACGGTATTTTGTATTTAAATCCTGGCACAACTACGCCCATAGATAATAAGTTAACGGTAATCAATTCTTTCGGATTTCTAAGAATTTCAAGAGATAGGATTGAGCCTGAGATTGTTTATTTATAATTTAATAATTCAAAAACCAAATTTATAACAATTTCTTTTAAAATTTTTAATTTCTTCTTGAAATCGAGTATATGTTATATTGGAGAAATTTGGGTATACGATTCCCGCACTCAGGGCAGAAGTCTAATCCTTCCTCTATTATTTTCCCACACTCTAGGCATATCATCTTTCCTTCGGGAAGATTTTCCAAATCTAAGCCATTTATTGCCTGGAATTGATTAAAAACTTCATTGTCTTGAAAATATTCGTATAATGTTAAATCTTCTTGAGCTAAAACCACAAGCTCTTCTGGTCTTAAATTCCCTGATTCGAACTGTTCAATTATATCTTCTGTCTGCTTAAAATCTATGTAAAACCTCAAAATGATGACCGAACAAATGACTCCAGTTAACAAAAAAGCAATTACAATTAAATAGCCAATCGGAGGAATAATTTCTAAAATTATTAAGATAGAAACATAAATAGCAGCAAAAAACCATCCGCATGTTAGAAGAATGTCCCAAATTTTAACCATATTATTATCACAAAATTAATCCAAAGCGCTGGAAAAGTTATATATCATATATAAAAATTTGTATTTAAACATCAGTTTTTAGAAAAATTAAGCAGAATTTAAAACAAACTAAATTTAATCTATTAAAAAAGCAGAAATTCAGTAATTTACTTTTTTTTATAAAATGTATATATTCTTAATTATTATTAAGAATAATAAATAAAATTGGTTTATTAAGAAAATTTAAGTAGCGCTCTCCATCCTACTTCCTGAGAGCTTTTTATAGTGATTTAGGACAGCCTGTCTCGCACTATAAACAAAAGCTCTCTTTACATTAATCCCCGTGATTGCTATAGTCTCATAAATTAAAGTATGATTCAATTTTGCAGTATCGAGCACCTGCCGGATTTTTGAAATTTCTATGATATCGTCAAGGTCCCGTTTGTTGGCTAACACAACTAAGGGTACCTCAGGAGTAGGATCGGCGGCACTTGGTGAAATTAATTTATTCCCGTAAAACTTCAGTAATTCCTTCAAAGACCAGATGTTATAGGTGCTGTAAACTTTGGTTTTTACAGCGTTCCCCCCATTGGTCAATTAAGGAATCCCATGTAAAGATTACCGCATCAGTGCCTTTCAAGACCGTCTGTCGCTGGAATTTGTGTCTACGCTGCCCCGCTACTGTATATACAATCCCAAACTGAAGGATATCATCAATTTATTGGAATACTACATTTGAGACGCGGGCGACGACGCGGTCGAAAAATAAAGTTCTTCCGGTTGGATCTTGGATTTGTTGCATGTCTCCTGAGGCAAGACCTTCACGATTGTAGACCCATTCGAGTGCGGTCGTTTTACCTCCCAAACTTGGCCCATAGAAGCAAATTTTGAATACTAGAGTTCCATCTCCTCGGCGTGATGGCATTTATTTTAAACCTCAAATTAATATTTAATTTTTAAATTTAAATTCTTATAAATAAAGTAAATTTATTTTTAATAAATTTATTTAGAATGAAAAATTCAAATGCTCTTATTTTTTTTTAAAATTAAGATTAATTTTTTAAAATTAATTTTTTAAAAACTTCCTTACTTTCTGATAAATTATAAAATTTATTATATAAAAATAAGCCTTTAAATTCACTCCCCCAAATAATGTATAGATGGATCAATTGAGGATTGTGTTCTTTTTCTTAGCATACTTTTATCGTAACTTTGCATTATAGCAGCAAATACATCGGGACCTAAAGTTAAATAATATAAAGGTTTACTTGATACATATTTTCTATCTCTATTATGTAAGGCAACTAATAAGACTTCTTGATTCACATCTTTTGGTCGACATGGATTAACATTATTTTATATTTCATAAATCTTTTTTATATCTTGTTTATAACATTCAATTTTTGGATGAGAATTGTTTTTACCTTCTCAGTATTTATTTTAGGGTTTTTAATAAGCAGATCACGAACTATAGATTCGCATTTAATAGTTCTTCGGATAATGAGTGATGTAATTCATTATTTTCGTCATAGAGCGGGATTGGGAAGGAAAAAGGTCTCTTATGTATATGTCTTGAGCTTTTAATTAGCTTAATATTTTTTGATAAATTTGGTGTGTTTAAAATAGCAGATAAATAATACGCTTCTTCTTTAGATTTTGTACTAAAATAATAATTTTCAAAACCGACAATTATTCTTATTTTTCGGTTGTTAACAACGGCAGCTTTTAAATTTGAACCAGAAGCGTTATAGATTACCATATAATCCTTATTAGCAATTTGTTTGGTTAGTTTATTTCAGTAATCTGACATTAAACCAAAGAACCTAGCAAAATCTTCACTGGTTTTAATATTTGTATTTCCAACCATTCTTCATCAAAAATCAGTTTTCTTTACTCTTAACCAGCCTTTATCGAAAAACCAATCTAGATACTCCAGTTCATAGTCTTTTTTATTAGAATCGTTTTTTTTTTCAATGTTTTTTTCTAGTTCATCAATATCTTTCTTGTTCTCAACCATATTTAATCAATAATTAAAAATTATTTAAAACTAATTCAAATAACAATATTTCAATACTTCAATAATCCTTTAAAGATGTTAATTTTTCAAGCTTTTTAATACTTAAGGATTAAATATCTGAAATTTTGAAGTAATTTAGAAAAATTAAATTAGGAATTATTTTAGAATATTGATAATAAATATAAAAAGTATTGATTTAAGTGCGCATGAAAGACGGCAACATTGCCGTAAAGATTTGCGCAACCTTTCTTAGTTTTTGTGTCTCTTTAATTGTCGTTACAATCAATACTGAGTTAGTAAGTTCTTCTTTGTCTAATGAACCGCCTGAATAGACGGCTTGTTCTGAATTAAATAGCAGCAAATAAAACACATTTGGATTGTTTATAACGCTTATCCCGGGATGATCATTAAGTTGATCGTAATATTGCTTATACTTCTTATCAGGTTGAAGTCGTCTGTCGCGCGTTATTATTAAAACTGGAATCCCTACCTCTGCTGTTTTTATCAATTCATTTAAATAAAACTGGTCAAGCTTTGGAGATACTACATTCAATTGATTTGTTGTTGAATGTATAACTTCCATAATTTTGTCGTTCAGTAAATTTTTACTATTTGCTTCTCCCGAAGATTCGATATTAAACATCCCAACGATATACAAAATTTTTTGTTCTAAATCTTCTACTTGTTTTTTTAAACTACGATTTTCCAATCTTAATTCAGTTAACCTATCAGACATAGTATTTCCACTTTTTTTCCTTTTTATTTAAGCGTTTAATTTCTTATTATTTTTTTAATTTTTTCAAGATATTTAATTTTTTTTATCTCCACTATTTTGAAATCTAAAAAAATGAATTAATTAAAGTTTTTCCCAAGGCTTTCCATATAACTCAAACGAACTCATTATTAAGGCAATGTTTTTAATTTCTTCATCTACAGACCACCTTAATTCAGTAAGCTCGGCGGACTTTTTTGACATGTACTCTTGACGTGCTTTTAAAAGAGCAACTCCTTGACTATTACCATTTAGTAAATTCACATAGAAGTCTGTAACTAATTCTTTAACCTCTTTGTTAAATATAGGATAACTTCTTGCGATTACACCTAAAATGTGGTTGTAATCAAATTGAGTAGTTATTTCACTAAATGTAAGAAAAGCGTTATTCAATCTCTTTCCGTTAATGTCAAATATCTGAGTATTACAGCATATAATTGGTTGAATATTATTTTTATTTTCAATTATAACATTGTAAATTTCGTTGAAAGATACTTTATTAATGTCGTTTGTTAAAAACATACTATTTTTTGGGTCTAAATCCGAGTAAAAAATGTTGCCTACAAAATGAATAATGTGAAACGATCCTTGAGAGAGGCTTGAAAGTATTCTTTCCCTTGTACTATTTCTTCCAGTTAAGACTTCAACTTCGTTTATTTCGCTTTTACTGCTAAAAAAATCTACTATATGTTTGAGTTCGTCAAGGCCTTCCCTAAAGGGGAACAATAGTTCGTTTTTTAAGTTATTTTCACTCCATCTTACAGGATCTCTTGAATTTAATGATTCTATTATTATAACGTTATATCGTTTTTGCGAAGAAATTTCTCCTTCTTCAAAGGCGATGCCTCCAAGAGAAGGCTCACCAATTTTATAAGAACTAGAATTTTTTAACATGAAAAAGTCATTGACATATATAAATTGGAAAGGAATTGTCATTTTATCTACAATTAAGTATACTTGAGGCGCAAAAGTTGAATTATTTAATTTTTTGATTAATTTCCTAATAAATTTAGGTAAAAATATGTATAATAATTGACCAAATTCCTTTACACTGAAATTATATGTGTGATCTTGTTTATTATTAAAAATATCGTTATAAATTTCAATAATTTGAGCATCGTTCCAATACTCTGTTGTAATTTTTCCTTCAATAATTTGGTTTTCAGGAGATTTTAAACGATAAGTTATTGCTCCATTTTCACTTATTCGTAATACCATCTTTTTTATAATAAACTCCTTTTCATAAGTTCCAGAAATTACGAATTCTTCGTCATAAGAAAACCTTTTCATTTCTGTTAAATTTGCTCCGTCGTATAATGCCTCTAAACCAGTTAAATGCGATTGTAATTGATCCTCTAAATGTGGGATTATTTTTTTTGCAAGATTAAAATCTTTTTCTTCGAATAATGCTCGATAAAACATCATGCACCAGAAATCATGAGCGTCTATACTAAAAAATTGGGACTTTGTTTTCCAGAGATAATTACACGAATAAAAGAAATGGAAAATGTCTGCACTTCTATGAGGTATTCTTAAATGAGAATTTAACTTTTCCAACGATTTAATCAAGTAGAATTCGTTTTTGTTTACAAATTTATTACAAGCGTCCATCCACCATTCGATGAGCACTTTGTTGTATCCCACTTCGGATTTATACATTAAAATATCTTCTAAAAAATCATATGTCATATATGTCAATTCAAATTTGTTTCTGTTTATGGAGAACTCTATAAATTTTCTGATATACCTTATTGCATCTTCGAAAGATTGAAATTTCTGAATTTTTGAAAAAATATAGCTAACAACTATAATAATCCACGAATCTAATCCAGTGTTATTCATATAATAAATAAGAGCTTCTAAATCTTCAAAAATAGAGCTAAAATTTTGTTGATTTACAGGTATCCTACTTGCCTTTCCAAAAAAGTCTCTTAATTCACTTGGAAGGTTGTTCGCTAAAACTTTATTAAGTATTCGGACAAATTCTTGAGAATCTTCCATCAATTGATACTTAATATTAATATTTTCTAAAAACACACATAAGAACAGAGCTCTTTTGTTAGGCTCTAACTCATATAGCGTTTTACTTAAATATCTCGTACCGAAATCATAAAATTCTGACGGTAAAACACTATTCCTCAAGAACATTAGTAAAATTTGCAATTCAACTAATTCTTGATATTCTTCTCTTTCCCTTACTTTAACTGAATAACTATTAATGAATTTTGTGATCCCCTCTGTTGATAAATCTTCCATTTTTACAAGTATTTTCAACAGATTTTTTGCGAAATTATTAAATAGAGAGAGATCGTCTAATTTTGATAAAAAAGATAAAAATCGATTGTATACATCTACGTATTTAATTATATCAGAGCGAATTATTTTACCATCTTTGCGCTTAATTAGAGTATTTAGATACATCCAGTACGAATTTACGATAACTTGAACTAACTGTCTTTTTTTGTTAGCATCAAGCCATTCTTTCTTTTCTAAATCAAAGTATAAATCGACGAAAAGGCGATTTGCCCACTTATGGTTTCCAATGTGAAATAACCGATTTCCTTTAAGGATAGTATTTTGGAAATTTTTTAAAAATATCTTCTTTTTTTCAAAACTAATAGCCATAGAAACTTTCAACTATAAATGTTATTTTAATATCTATATTGGTTGTTAAATTTTTGAACTTAATTAATTTGGTCAGGATTTTCAACCCAACCTTTTTGTAATTGACTTTTTGATAATAAAATTGAAGCTCCAATCCACCCCATATTTTCCCGTCCACTTACAGAAATTACCTTTACACTTGGTTTTAATCTTTCAGAAAAATGTTCTGAAATTTCAAAAAGCATTCTTTCTTTTAATCCTGGAATTAAACTTCCTCCTCCTGAGAGAACGATATTTGAAAGTAATTCTTGCCAATTCTCACGATCCCAAGTTTTTACGACATTAGCAATAGCTTCTCCTAATCCTATATAATCAATATGAATTAGTCTTGGATTGAATAATGGCTCCGAAAGCATGAATCTTTCTGAATTAATTTCTATAGAAGTGCCATCGGGAAATTTTATAAGTTGATTGTACTTCTTTTCCCCTTCCTTAATCTTATTTTTTATTTTTTCTACATTTCTAGGGTCTTGGATGCATATAGATGTTTTTTCCTTTATTTCTTTAACTAATATGTTATCAAGATAGAGATTTCTCCCCACTCCTTTCTCAGTTAAAACCATGTTTAAAAAACCGTTTGTAAGCTCCTGTCCAGCTATTGGAAACACATCCCTTGCCATGATATTAGTAAATCCACGAAAAATCGTTGATATGTATGTAATTGATTCTCCAAAATTCACTACAACTCCACTTGTCATCCCTAATGTCGATAAAATCGATTGACTTTCTGGTAAAAATAAAATTTTTGGAAAATTGTACAAACCAAAAAAAGTCTGCTGTAATTTATTTTTTGCCACATCTGTCATGGAAAACGGAGTAATTAATACGATCGGCTGTTTATATTGATATTTAGAGGGGATATCTAATTTTTTATAATAATGGTTAAAATATTTGAAAAGTACAATGTAATTCTGTTCTTTAATGAACTCGTGGACTTTCAATATATTTTGGAATTTTAGAGCATCGTTTCCAAAAAGTTGCTTTTCAATATTTTCATTATTATTAATAAAAATATCCTCAAGGCCATCAATTACATCTGAATTAAATGAAAAATCCGAAATATCAACATAAATGCTTGGTGCAACAATATCTGGGAAGTCATCTCCAGCAAAACCCATTCTAAAGGTGTTACTGCCAAAATCTATAATTATTGGTCTTAACAATCGACTTTCGTTATCTGACATGACGAATCTATGTTAAATTTTTCAATGAAAAAATTATATATAAAAATTATATAATTAAAAAAATAATAATAGTTCTAAAAAATAAGTTTTTGTTTAAAGAATTAATTCATCTGTTAATCTCTTTAGTTCATATTCCTTAACTTTTAATACCACTATTCCCAAAATTTTCTGAAAATTTTCAGTCAATTCTTGAAGATTCATACCCGTAACTTTCTCAATCTCTTTTCTTTTTACTTGAAACAAATTTATACTACCATGAAATCTCTCTGCTAAAATATTTAACGAATCTACTAAACTTTCCGTGTTTTGCATTGTAGTTTTGCGCATTTTCCTAAGAATAGCTATTATATGGGATGTTGATGCCTCCCATTCATCATAGCGTTGGTTATAATCTTTCAAATACTCTTCGAAAAAGGTTTGTAAATTTAAATAAATGTTTTCTCTTGAAAATACTACAGTTGAAGGTTCCAACGGCTTTTTCTCTAAAAGTTCTTGAGGTGGTACTTTTAGATGTACTTCCGAAATTCTTTTTGAAGGTTCTTCAAGCTCTTCTTTAACTTGCGATTTAACAACTTCAGTAGCTTTAGACTTTTTACGAGTTTTAGTTTCTATTCTTTCAGTCAAGGGTATATCTTCCATAAGATATGCTTCCGCAATTTTGCTTTTAGCTTCATAATTTAATTGGGGTTCTATCATCTTTTCTTCTTTTGATTCGCTCACATAATATCCGTCTCCTTCTGATACTCCTCTTAATAATCCTTGTAAATCTGTCTGAGTCTTCTTTGCAGATTTTAAAGCAGAGTCTAATGAAATGGATTCAGCCTTTTCTTTCTTAGCAGATTTTAAAGCAGCATCTAAAGTACTTTCTTTTCCAACGGAATTTGACGCAGCATCTTGTGTTTTTTTTTTCGCAGATTTTGAAGATTTCTTCTTTTTCTTTTTCTTACCCATTACGATCAAGCACTTTTTTCCATTTATTCTATTCTTCTAATATTTGAATTAATTTATAAATCTATTTTAATTAGTTAGGCAGAAATGGATTTTTTTTTTGAATAAGGCTATTTAATTTAATAAATTTATTAATGTTTTTTATTCTAAAGGTATTACCTCAACTTTAATCGCATTGCCCTCTCGTTTAAGCTTTTTTGTGAACTCCTCGATATCGATATCTGGTTTTGGACCAATGACCGTCCATATCGCAGTCTTGTCCATCT
Organism: Promethearchaeota archaeon; assembly: GCA_030605085.1. The sequence continues at coordinate 32,295 of JAUWBH010000025.1, forward strand.
CGATTGTCGTCGACTCGCCATAAACAAGAGATATTCCACTTTCTGCAAATATAGTTGCTAATTTCGCTAAACTTCCCGCTTGATCAGACATAGTAATTCTAAATTTAAGAGATTCTCCTTTTAAACCAACCGGCGTTATTTTTAACTCTTTTGTATCTGAATCGCTTACTAACATTAATTGCGAATTTGTTGTAAGCCCTAAACTTTTTCTTATAATTTGAGGAATTACTATTCGGCCTCTCTCATCAATAGTAATTATTCTTACTTCTTTCATTTTCTTTCATTTTCTTTCATTTTCTCTATAAAAACATACTAAATAGTCGAAATTTTACATAATAATAATTAATAATTAAATCGATTATATATATAAATTAATCCTTATTCTTATTCGAATTAATATTGATTTACTTCAAAATATCTTTTTGAAGGAACGCCTACTGATAAAAATTTTACTGACATAAATTCATATGGGTACCTTAAGTTTTCAAAAGACAAACCTGAACATAACATCGTTTATTTTTGATTTTAATTTATTAAAAATCCGGTTTAGAGGTTTTTTTTCTCTTTGAAATTTTTATAAATTTCGTGTAGTTGAATATAAATTATATTGGAGAAATCTGGGAATTCTATTACCACACTCCGGACAAAATATTAATCCTTCTTCTATTATTTCGTCGCAATTTGGGCATTTTATTTTTCCTTCAGGAACAATCTCAATATTTAAGCTATCAATAACAATAAATTGGTTATACTCATCAATGCCTTGTAAATACTTTTGTAAGATTAAATCCCCTTGAGCTAAATAATTAAGTTCTTCCAAATTTAAATTTCCTAATTCATAATGTTCAATTATTTCTTCGATTTGCTTAGAATCTTTGTCATATTTCGTAAAAATAACTGACGCAATGCCTCCACATAGGAAAAAAGCAATTACTATTAAAAACAAAACAAGAGGAATAACATCTAAAATTATTAAGATACTAATCAATGCAATTAAGATAGCAGCACAGAACCATCCGAATGATAGAACAAATTCCCAAATTTTAACCATTTATTTTTCCTATGATTTACCTAAAAATTAATTTTTTAAAATCATAAATCTAACATAAGAATTTTTATTTAAATCTGGGGTTTTAGAAAAATCATTAAAAGAGTAGAGATCATCATCAAAACACCTTTTATTACATAATTATTTCATTCAATAATTAGACAACCACATTCCAATTCAAAGAATTGACAAGGTAATTAAAAAAAGTTATTATATAGATATTAAAGGTCCTTTTTGTGTGCCTTTAATTTTACAGTTAAATCTCGTGCTAGTTTTGAATACCATACTAATAATTCTCCCGCATCATTTGGTTTAAAATATTCTCCTCCGCACAAAACCGCTGCTTGGTTCATTAATTCGTAAGATTAATACCAATTCTGTTGGTAATAATTTGCCTTTCTTCTTCTGTTATATTTAAACCATATTTCTCTCTAGTGATTTTTGTCCAAAGATAATGCAAAAATCTACCCTGTTTTTCGTTTAATCTCGGAAACTCTATAAATAAGCAAGCAATAGATGAGCTACATGAGATTACAACGGGCTATATAGGCTGGAGTTATTTTGATAATTATCTTGGAAATCCTAAATAAATTTATATGCTTGTTTTATTAGTTATTTCTTGAAGAAAAAAAAGAAAATAAAAAGTTTAGGATGATTATTTCTAAAGAATTCAAGGTTAACGATTATATTTTACTTTGTTTAGATAATGATGAAACTTTTATTTACATTGGCGGAAGTAAGTTTCGACAATGTAAACAATTATTATTAAATATTTCTGTGGATAAGATTCAATCTTTTGATAAAATCCACTCAATTGATGAAATTGCTGAAAAATTAGAAGATGAGGGGGAAAATGAATCCCAAGAAAGGATTATCCCTCCCGATATTGAATTCTGGGGACATAGCTCGAATCTACAAGTATGGTATGAAAATAATTATGACACTAGACTTCTTCATAGAAGTTTGGCATTTCCTTTATTAAAAAGATTGACAGAGGTAGGCGATCCAGTTGCTAAGAAGGTTTTCAAAGAAGAAATCGTCAAACGTGTAAATAGTGGACATCAATCTGTTATTTGTTTCCTAAAAGAAGAAGGTTATTTCGACTATTTATCTCATGAGGAGCAATTAATGGCTTTATTACATCCAAAAGAAATGGATGCACTTCTTGAAATCGAATATTATTCAAACATAAAACTTGAATATACTCTTGATTTAGATGAACTTTTGAGTCATTCAGGCTATTCTGTTGAAAATAAAGGAATTACTGAACTTAGCCTTAGTAATTGTAAGTTAAAAACTCTCCCAGATTCAATTGGCAATTTTCCCTCATTAAGGGTTCTGAATTTAGAAAGAAATCAATTAACTTCTCTGCCTGATTCTATTGGCAATTTATCACATCTGGATACTTTATGTTTAAGTGAAAATCAGCTTATAATCCTCTCAGATTCCATAAGTAACCTTACCTCCTTAAGGAAATTAGTCTTAAACGATAATAGATTAAGATTATTGCCAGATTCTATTGGAAATCTATATTCCCTAAAGTTATTAAATTTAGAAAGAAATCTATTGACTACATTACCTAAATCAATTAAAAACTTAGAATCTTTAAAATTTCTCGATTTAGAAGGCAATAATTTAAAAAATTCAGATCTTTCAATTATATGAAGCTTTTAAACACTTTTCTTTAAGCTTTTAGACATTTTATAATAGTATGCTCTAATTCATTGAAGAAATCAGAGATTTTCAAAACATAATCGGTTACATTTTTTTGGCAATATTTCAGGAACAATATAGATGGGAAGAACCATTTTTTTTTATCCTTAAGAAAAAAGCATAAGAATAGAAAAATCCTCACACACCATCTATTTAAATGTAGTTCTTCGTATTTTTTTATCATACTTTCGCGTCATGCGTAATTTATAAGAAAAAAAATGAAAATTGAGATTTACATTGAAATTCGGTTTAGATGAGATCATACGAGACGAGATTCGGAAATAATAGTCAACCTACGAAAAATCCTTGGTCGTTTAATGATAAAGAATTAGTTGATTTTGAAAGATTTGTATCATCATATGGTTTTAACAGTATTAAAAGAAAAATGATGAAAAATCATGACAACAAAATTTATATAGAAATGATCAAATACGCCGAAATTATCATGGATGAATTAATTAAATCTAAGAAATTTTCTATTTATAACGATTTAGAGTTATTTGAAGATGAAGATATTTGGGAAAAGATTTATGAGCATAAAGAGTATATAACTCCAAATGATGATAATTTCCAAATTGTGATTAACTATAAGTTTTATAGCGGTATGGTTTACAGAATCGTTAACAAGATATCACTTCCAAATAATTTGTTTAATGATAAAGGGTATAAATGGTATAAAGGTAAGATGTATGGTGGGTTTTCAAAACTTCTTATGGATGAGAGGTTAAAATATCATATTGAGAGATCAATTAGACAGTGCTTCGAATATAGAGAAAATGTTCGGAAATCATTGCCAGTAAAACTAAAGAGAGTTATCATTGCCTCTCTTGAAGAAGCCTATGCAAAAAATAAAATTAATTTAAATATGAATGAGCTATATAATCTATTTTTCAAGTCAAATCGTTTAGAAGAACAAAAGCGAGTAATGACATTATTAATTGATATTTTAAAAAGTTGTTATTTAGATATAGAAGTTATTGAGGTTCATAAGAATATAAACTCTGCTCTTGAAAGCGAAAAATCCTTTATTGAGGATAATAATCTTGTACAAGAAGGTCTTAATGAACGTAGTGGTGGAGCTCATGGTAGAAAAACTAATACAATCCCATTATATGATGTGGCAGGCATGATTGCTCTTGGTTATAATATTAAGGGTATTACGAAGGTATTGAACAAGTATTACAAAGGTTCTTGGAGTGAAGAAACTGTTCGAAGGCAGATCTTTAATTTTTTCGGCAGTTGGGACGAAATTCAAGTAGAATTTTTAAAACCAGTTGTAGAAGGTCTAGTATACGAGAGATTTTCTTATAAAGAGATATATAATAAATTGGGAAGCTATTTAGAATCTAAGGGTTGGGTGTATTCTTGGTGGATGGGAGAAGAAAAATTAGATTATAAATTTTGGAAAGAACATCCAGAATATCTTGATATAGAAAAGATTAATAAAATCATTAAGAACACTGACAAAGTGATTTGCGGTATTGAATTGGATAAATTGGCTAGACTTATTTTGGAGAAAAAGACTAATGTACAAATAGCTCGGGAATTTAAGGTATCAGAATACGATGTCCGAATTGTTATGAAGATATTAGGAGGTAAGGTTAATTTTATTAAAAAATATCGCAAATTAAAGACCAAAGAGTTACGGAAATTAGGTTGGAGTTTAAAAAACATATACATTAAGGTGTTTGGACTTAAAAGTTTTGGAAATCACGGAGCAAGAGACTTCGAAAAATGGTTTGATGGTTGGTCATTAAAAAAAATAGAAGAGAAGTACTCTCCAAAAAAGAATACTAATTATTTAGGATAGATTTAAATTAATAGATTTCTCCATTACTTATAGTTAAGTGACTAGAGTATTCTTTTTACAAACTAAATCCAAGCAATAAATGTCTGATAATTCTGGTTCTATTCATTTTTGAAAATGATCTAAAAGTCTTTTATTTTGTTGAAGTTAAATATTTTTCTTGTGAGCTTTCAGTTTAATTGTTAAATCGCGTGCGCGCTTTGAATACCATACTAATAGTTCTCCCGCATCTTTGGGTTTGAAATATTCTCCTCCACATAAAGCAGCAGCTTGACTCATTAGTTTGTCGTTCGGGTTCCCTAGACCAATAATATATATCACAATATCCTTATTCTCTGCCATTAACTTAATCGCTTCGAAAAACTCTTCCACATCTGTAGGCTCGCCGTCGGTAAGAAGAACGACCATATTTGGAGCATTCGGATCCATGCGCTGAAATTCCAAAAGCACTTCATTTGCTTTTAAAAGTGCCAGATGTGCGTTTGTGGCCTGTCCATATGCATTGCCAATTCTATCAACAATCATCGTTGCGGCTTCTTCCAATATCCCCTTTTTCCCGCTCGCAGAATCCATATAAAAGCTATCGCCAAAAGGTAGAAGTTGGACTTGGTCTGCGAACCTAATTATTGCGACTTTTTCTCCAAATCCACGACCTACTTTTTCGCTTAAAAAGAGTACCGCTGCGAACGCAGCCGAAATTCTTCGGGGGACATAAACTCCCTCCTTGAAATGCTTCAGAAATTCCTGAATTTCGCGGGATGCCATGGCTGCCTTAATTCCCTCAATTGCGGGTGCTATGTTAGAAACCATGACATCACGAGCCATCATTGAGCGGCTAATATCAATTATTAATATTGCGTTAAAGGGTATTAAACCCATAGGTGAAAGGTTTAATGTCGTATTTTCCGTAATTTTAGCTAGAATATCACCAGTTAAGTCCGGTACGCAATCAATAATAGAACACGCAATATTAACAGCATTCCACCTTAATTTTATCCCTTTAAAAATTATATAACTAGACATCCATGTTTTCAAAGTGTCTACGTTTTGACGTGCGTTACTAATAATTTCCCACATATTTTCTCCAGAAATAGGTGAAACTCCTAAAGAAACGCTTTGTAGCGGAATAATTAGTCTCTGATTTTTGGAAACTTTTACTTCAAAACTTCCTATACCGCTCGCTTCCAAAATTTCGCTATCAATGATGATTTCGTTATCAGAAATTGTTTCTTCAATTTTTATTTTACCAGCTCCAACAGCGCCAGTAAGTTCGTCTTCGAAAGCTAAAACATCGCTCTCTTGAATTGATAGTGTGTGTTGGATTCTTGGGCTTACGATACAATAACCTTCTAAGTTTGGACGAGATTGAACTTCTAACATTATATCTGAAGCTTTTTGTATTGGTGGTTCGGTAGAGTATACAACTATTTGTTCAGCTCGAATATTCGTGTCTTCTTTCGTATCTTGACTCATTCTGATTTCGGAATTGCTAATCTGAGCTTGATCTATTCTCGCCGAACCCAGGGCTCTTATTAAAGGATCCTCCCACGCAATAAGCATTCCTTGCCCAAGACCTAATTTTTGCAGATTACTTGAACTTAACTGTATCCTACCTCCTTCTATTTTAGGATCTGTTACAGGAGTTAAAATAATACCCTTTTTCTGACTATTTAGCATATTTACATCAATTTTATTAGGGTACGGTTCTATTGGTGCCGGAGTAATTGTATCTTGTCTTGGCATAGTTTGTTGCATATACTCAGAAGTGGTTTTCAAAGGTGAGGGCGGAGTAACTTGAGGAAGCGGAGTAACTTGGGGAGGTGGAGTAAATTGTGGAGGTGGAGTATCTTGTGGAGGTGGAGTAAATTGTGGAGGTGGAGTGAGTTGTGGAGGTGGAGTGAGTTGTGGGGGTGGTGCTGCTTGAGGCTCTTGAGTAAGCTGAGAGGGTAGCGTGATTTTAGGCTCGGGGATAGTTTGAGAAGGTGTAGTGATTTGAGGTTCAGTTGTTACATGTGTTCCTTTAGGACTCGATCTCACAATCAATTCAATTCCAGCAAACTGAATTGCTTGAATGATATTATTCGAAATTTTTCCCACAAAATCTAATGCAGAATCGGAAACCTCAGCAATACAAGTAGTCGATAAAGAATTATCAGGATTAAATATTTCTACCATATCTCCATTCGAAACTCCTAATTTATCAGCGTTACCGGGACTTATTACCACCTTATTTTCAGGTTCGATACCTTCAACAAAAATTCTAATTTCTGGCATTTTAAATCCTAATTATCATCTAATAGAGAAATAATTTAAGAGAAATTATAATTATTAATTTTTTTTTAATATTTACTTAAAATTTGAATGGTTTGATTAACCTTCATATAATCTACTAAAATTTCATAATAACATGAGAATTGTTAAGTGGGATAACGTTTGGCAATTTCCGCTGCATAGTATCTAAAAATGGTGACAACCTTTCCTAAATCTGCGCTTTTTCTGGAAGCGCCCATAAGAAAAAATCGACCAGCTGTGCTGAGAATTATAAAAGCGTTTTCTCCCCTCAATACTACTTCAAACAAATGTTGGTATCCAAGCGATTCAATGGCGTCATTACCACTTTTGATCACGACTGCAGAAAGACTAGATAAAAAGGTTGGGTCGATATTGTAGGTCGGAATGCAAGAGAAGGCTAATTTAATTCCTTCTCTCGTGACTAAAGCTAATGCTTCTAACTCCGTATGCTCAGTTATATTTCCTAAGAAATTCGATAAACTTACAGCCTCTTCTGGTGTTAATTCAACCATTTAAATCATTTTTCGGATTTATTTTTAAAATTTTTTATTTTAATAATATTATTAAGGGTTATATCTTTAAAAATTTATATTTCAGAGGAGACGCCTTAATTAGGATAAGAAGATATACTATTCAATTTAATTGAATATAAGACTTTACTATTGAAAAAAAGGAGGGATTATTTTAACAGTTGGTTCTTAATTTGAGATTTGAGAATTTCTTTTTTGTCTTTATATTCCGCTGCTCCCTTTGTTACTTCTCCTTGAACTTTTAAAAATTCAATTGCTATAATTTTTCCATTTTCCGAGAGAAGACGTGGAGAATAACCTTCAGCAAAAAACACACCTTCTGGGATTGACCCCATTTTTTCCATTTTACTTTCTACTTGCTTTTTACCTAAAAATGATGCAACTTTTTCTACTAGTGCGTACGCATAATTCCCGACAATAATCAATTCTCTCTCATATCCTTCGGGAATTGGTGATTCTTCTAATTTTTGCATAATCTTGTCCAAATCTGAGGGAGGAAGTTGTGCTGGTTGAGCTGACGCTCGAGTAGATACTTGTGTTGTGGTCTGCGTTGAGGTCTGACGAGTATACGCCGGACCAGTATTCTGAGTTTGACGAGTTTTACTACCCGCAATGTTCATTCCCTCCGCTGGGCGTGGTGCATCAAATATAGGTTTTTCTCTTAAAGGATGACCCCCACCACTTGTAGATGCAGGTGCTGCGGGTGCTGGCGTAGATGCTGCAGATCCGGCTTCAGTTCTACCACCTATTATTTTTAAAAAAACATCTGTTTCGTCTCCTTCGTCCAAGGGGACAACAGCGTAATGCATGCCTCGCAAACCTCTAATTTCTTGGCTGCTTTTTGCCCCAATGAATTTAGATCTGACTGACGACGATATTCCTTTCCAAAGAAAGACTTTTCTCACTGTATCGTCAAGGATTACATAACATTCGTCTGTTTTTAAAATATCTTTAATAGGACCGTCTGTCGTTAGTTCAGTATTTGTACCGTCTCCATTAATTATAAATACTCTTCTTTCTATTGCTGGTTCACTCAATTTCAGCGCTCCTCACAGTATAATTTTAATTTATATGCCATATAATATACCTTTTTCCCGTTTTTAATTCTTCGTTTAACTTTGTAACTTGTTATTATGTTATTTATATAATAGGGTAGGTCTTTATAAAATTTTTAATTTAAGAAAATATTTTACTATTTCATTTGTTTTCATTTTAAGATCAAATTTTTCAACATAGTATCTCAAAAATGTTAAGGTTATCAATTTTATTAAAAATAATTAATATTACTTCAAGAGCTTATATTTTTAACACTGTTTGTGATGAGATTTTTTTAAATCCATGATTGCATTGTTAATATTACTTATTAAATCGGTAGTTGTAAAGTGAGGACCAATTTTTTTCTTACTATATTCGCCTATAAAACCGTTTAAAAAAGCAGCCGAACAAGCTGATTTAAATATATCGTTTTTAACTGCGAGAAAACATCCACATAATCCTGCTAGAACATCTCCAGTACCTCCTATAGACATCTCGGGACAACCAGTTTTATTAATTTTCAATTCATTCCCGTTGCTTATATAATCATATGGTCCTTTAACAAGTAGCGTAATATCTAATTTTTTAGCCAAATCTAATATAATCTTTCCTCTTTCGTCAATTTTATCGTAAGGTGGCAATTCAACTCCTGTCATTATTTTTAATTCTCCTTCGTGCGGTGTTAAAATAACTGACTGACCCTTGAGTAAATCTAAATGGTCTTTAACAAGTTTTAACGCATCTGCATCAAGAACAAAAGCCTTATTATGTTCTTTCAAGTATTCTAATAATTTAACCAGTAGTTTCTCTGTATCTTTTTCTAATCCGATCCCTGGACCAATAATTATTGAATTTGACCAATCAATTAGCCAAGAAATTTCTTCTAAGGCGTTTATATTAAGCCATTCACCGGGACTCGTTCTTACAATCATATTGGGGGAGTAACCTCTTATTACATCACCAATAACTTCAGGAGTATATGTTATAACTAAGTCTATTCCAAAATTAATGCTCGTTATGGAAGAATAAGCTGGAGCTCCAGAATAATTTTTCGACCCTCCAATAACTAGCATTCTTCCAAATTGTCCTTTATGAGTATCAATCTTTCTAGCCTTCAAAGTTGGAGTTAAATCTCCTTTTCCAACAAAAAGGTTTGCTTCTTGAGGAATTCCAATTGATTTTACTACAATCTCCCTAATATATTCGTTATCAACATTCATACCCTTTTTATTTCGATGGAATGTAATTACCAAATCAGATTTAACAGCCTTGTCGTAAACATCACCAGTATTAGGATCCAAACCTGACGGTACATCTATTGAAACGATTTTAATTTTGCTTTTTTCTTTCAATCTATTTATTAAATCAATCGTAGATGAGATAGGTTCCCGAATTTTACCTTTAATTCCTGTCCCTAATAATCCATCAATTATTAATTTGTAATCTTTATTTTTTTCGATTATTTTTCCAATTTTTCCAATGTCAGTGGAATCACTAACAATTTCAATCTCAATTGAATAATCCAGATGTTTCGAAATTATCTCCCAATTTAGTTTAGCTTCATTAGTCCTTATTTTATCTGGAGTACCCACTAGGATAACTGTAGATTTCACTCTAAACGATGACAAATGGCGCGCAATAACAAATCCATCCCCTCCATTATTACCAGTTCCACAAAAAATAGCAATTCTTGATTTTTCGCCTAAAGCATATTTATTTACGATTTCAATAGCAAACGAGTAACCTGCACATTCCATCAAGTTGCTTTTAGGGATGCCTAACCATTCGGAATTATTATCTAAAATCCCAACTTTTTCACTAGTAATTTTTTCTTTATTAAGTCTTTCCATAACAATTAAATTTACGATTCTGAATTAAAAAATGTTTTTTAATTATGAGGATTATATTAAAAAGATTTGATTTATGTTTGGTATTGGTGAACAATTATTAGTGTTTATAAGGAAGATATGGACGAAGCGAAGGAAAGATTAAAAGCATGGTGGGATCATGAGATTATCGACCGTCCACTAATTGGATATTGGGCCCCTAAACTCGGGTATAAAATTCCAGAAGGGGATAAGATTATAGATTATTTGTATCAAAAAAATGGTACTAATAAGTCACTCACATCATCTGCAACTTTAAAAATAACGCCCATTGCATCAAAAATAACCCATTTTACTGACATTTTTTTTTGATAAAGAAAAATACTTTCGAAAATAACTTTAATTATACTATTAGATTAATTTTAAAAAGCAGGGGGAAATTCTGCCTTTACCATGTTTGCGCCTACTAATACCGCAAATACGAGAGATGTAATAGCAGTTATCCATTCTATCCAAGGAAAGGCCCCAATAGTGATTACATATATTAAATTAAATACTGTAGCTATAATGCAAATAATTATTATAGGTCGATAAAATTTCTTGTGTCTCAACATGGGAATTGGAGCAATTACCAGGAAAATACAGTCGGCAACCCAATGAACCGCGCTAAAAAAGCGATGTAAATATCCAAAATCTCCGCGAAAAATGGCTTGCATGATGATTCCAAAAGAAGCTATAAAACCAATACCAATAAATATATAAAGAGATACGTTCAAAACTCTATCCTCTGTGGTCCATTCCTTCATACCATAGAAGTAAGGAAAAAGAAGAACTCCAGTTATAATACATGCAATGTCAAAAAAAAGAAATCCCTTCGGATTCCAACGTTGGGTTCCTAATGTACTCATATGGTGCTCAACAAAGGAAAAGCTCGGACCAAAAAGATAAATTGATATTAAAACAAGGATAGTAAATATCGGAATGATAATTGTAATCATCTGGGCACTTAATGGCCAATTTCTGAACTTTTTTATCATTTCATGCAATTTCATACAACTTAAAATGAAGTGTAATTTTTAATACATTCCTAGGAAAAAAGAGTGGAACTTTGGAAAGGATCCAAGGTAGCTTAAAATGAACTGTAATTTTTAACATATAAAAAAGAGTGGATGCCGGTGGCGGGAGTCTCCCGCATTTTTAATTAAAAATGCGTTTTGAGCCCGCGACCTCCAGATTACATCCGTCTGACCCATTTTTCAGTAGGATTATGAGTCTGGCGCTGTGGTCAAGCGATTTTCCGCCTTATAACCAGCTAAGCCACACCGGCAATTGTTTTTTATATAGCCTCTGGGGGGAATTTCATATCGATGCGTCCAGTAGCGATATTTTGAACCCCCGGCCTTTGCCTTACCAAGGCATAGCGTGCAATATGTATGTCATTTTGCAAAACGCTCTACCAGCTAAGCAACAGAGGCAATGTTTTTAGGCTTGTTTCGAATAATTATTATTCGAAATGCCAATTAAACCTATAATATAGGCAATATTATTTAATCATTTCTAAATTAAAAATTTTTTCCAAAACTGAACGAATCGGAATTTTAGAACAAAAATATGTAGCCAATTTAAAAATAAGGTGAAAGATGATTATTCTAATCAAAATTTAAATCCATTTTTGTAATAAATAACAGCTTCTAAATAGCAATATTTATTGTATATCTGAATTTAAGACAAAATTAATTTGAATAAAAATTTCAAATTTTTTATGAAAATATGAAAAATTCTGATATAGAAGATTTAAGAAAATTTAATATTTTAAAGGTTCTACTGTATTAGAAACTAAATTTTTAAAAGTTTAATTTAAGAATATAAATTTAGATTAAAAAATAAAATAAAAACTATTTTTTAGAAAATTTACCCAGAAATTTGAAATTAGGTGATAAAAAGATATGAAATCTAACGCTAAGACATTAATAATCCCCGTCCAGGCAGCTCAAAAAATAATAGAAGTATTCGTTAAAGTTCACGAAGAGAAAAAAGAGAAAGGGGAGGTTAGCGTAGATACTATCGAGGAGGCAGTTGAAGTAATGACTAAGCTAATATTTAAACATTTTTAGAAAAAGATGTAATGAACTTTAGAGTAGTTGAACTACTCCTCCCTAAATAAATAAAGGGAGGAGTTTTCTTGAATAATCACGATAAAAACTTGTAAACTACTTATAAAAATAAAATAGAAATTATTTTAGAACCTTATAAATTTTCTAAAACTTTAAAGGCTACGTATTTAAAGGAATCGTTAATATTTTCGCCCGTTTTTGCTGATGTTAAAATGTAATAAAAACCTAATTTATTTGCAACTGATTTAATGTCATCCTCACTTATAACGATTTTATCTATTAAATCAGATTTATTTCCGACTAAAATAATGGGGATATTGGCGGATATAGACTTTTTAATATCTTTATGCCAATATTCGACACTTTCGAGATTATTTGGGCGGGTCCTGTCTAATACTATAAAGGCTGCATTTGCGCCATTATAGAACTTATTTCGATAAGGAAGCATTTGCTCCCGCTGACCTGCGATATCCCAAACGATAAAGGAAATTTTAGTTTCCTCGCTTAATTCTAAAGTTTTTTTTGAAATTTCACAGCCTAATGTAGAAATATAATTCTCTTGAAAGGCGTTCTCAACGAAACTCTTTATAAGGGAAGTCTTCCCAACGCTATAATCTCCGGTAATAATTACTTTTGTTGGATAATCTCCCTTTGGAAGAATCCCCCCTTTTATTTTGGTTAATACTTTAATTATCTGTGGTATTTCAAGAGAGACATTTTCCTTTCTTTCTAATACTAACTCAACCTTTCCTGCTATATGCTCAGAAAACACTCTTAATTCGACATCTGAAGTAGAAGGCTCTGCTATGGTGGTTAAAATTGAATGTGACCCTTGAGAACAAAACGCAAATTTTTTATCACCTATTAAAGTAATGTTAAAAAACTTATTTCTAGCATCTTCAGTGAATTCTGTTTTAATTCTTTCTATAAAACTATCAATATGGGCAGAAATACCTCCTACAAAAACATCATCAATAGCCCCTTCAGACGAAATTATTAGGCCATCTCGGTCGGTTATAGCTACCGCTATGACACCCTTAGTTTCATTTATAAAATTTGAAAGTAACGTTTTTAATTGATTTTCCATTGAACAACAGCATTTTTTTTTTAATTATACAAAAATAGACTAAATGTTAAGTTTTTTGTATATTTAAGTAACTACTTCATTCTCTAAAAACCATTCTACTTTTCCCGAAAATTGCGTGTTTAACCTCCCAAGCACTCGTTCCTTCTTTAGAAGGTTATTACCGGATTCAAAAG
>JAUWBH010000085.1 GCA_030605085.1 Promethearchaeota archaeon
ACTCCGTTCAAGTGATAGCTCAAAAAATCTGTAACCTCAAGGAAATATTTCTACCTATTTACAAGTGGTTGTTCTCACAATTCGAGGATTCTGAGCCTCGTTTGAAAAAGAGCAGTCCCTACCGTAAATAGTTTGAGTTACGAGAATTTTTTGAGCATTGCGGGATGACTTCCTTCAAGACTTCCGAAGTACTGCAAAGAACATTACAAATGAAGTATGTCTTGAACTCGGCGACGAGTGAACAACCTGATAACCTTAGGGCTGGTCTTTCCTCTAACGGAGAGATTGAGGATTATCATAAATTTTGGAATTTTATATAAATTTCCAATTTTTATAAATAATTAGAAGGTTAACTTACGAATAGAATTTTATTATCTTTTTCAATTCTTTTTACTTCATTCTTATTTTCTAAATAAATCAAATGAACCATAACTTCGCTAAGTGCCAAAAAGGAATTCAATTCATCTAAGTCGTCTCCAAAATGGATCAATGAAATTTTAAAGGGTGTTAATGGATTATCTTTAATGACACTTAAAATCTCTCGAAGTCTATTATCGTGATGTCCTTTTATTTCTTGTATACGTTCGTGTGGATTATAAATTATCTCTTGATGCGCTGGAAAAATTATTTTTGAATTTAGCTCATCAATTCTATCCAAAGAATTTAAATAATGGTTTAAAATATCATCAAAATCGTATTTTTCGCTAATTTCAGGATTTACGAGAAAGTTACCGATGTGAGGCGTTATCCTCGAAAGAATATGATCGCCTGAGAATAGATATTGTCTATTTTGATCAAAAACACAAATATGACCTAAAGCATGGCCAGGAGTCCAAATTACTTTTAATTTATTTGTTTTAAAAGAAATTTCGTCCCCGTCATGTAAAAGTTTATCTGGCTTATGATATTTCCTGAGCTTTGGCCACATTGTAAACCATTCAACTAATCTTTTTCCTTGATTTTCACTTATTCCATATTTAATCACTTGTCTGGCTATTTCTTTCGCGCCTTCCTCCAATTCCTCGTAATTTTCAGGATTAGTTTCCCATTTAAGGGTATCATGAGTTGCCTCTGACATCATTATTTGAATATTTGGATTGATGCTTTTAAACCTAAGTGCTAATCCTGTATGATCCGTATGCTCGTGTGAAATAAAGCAATAATCAATTTCTTTAAGAGATATACCTATTTTATTGAGAGCCGAAAAAAATCTTTTAGGCCAATTACCCATATCTAAACCAGCATCGAACATAACATACGAGTCATCAACCTGAAAAATATACACACAAACATACTTAACTGGAAAAGGCACATCAATCTTTATTTGATAGACTCCTTGTATTTCATTCGTCTCAGATTTATAGCTATGGGCAAACAAAATTTAGACCATTTATAAATGATTCTTTTTGTGTTATATATTGAATAAATAAAGACATAATTTCAACTTTCTCATTTTTTAAACCTAAGATATTAAAAAAAAAGCCTAGACCAAATTGATAATTAGTTTTGGAAATTTTAACAAATAAAAAAATTTGAACACATATATGCTTAAGATTTTAAATATCAAGTTCTTTTATTTTTACTATACACATTTTAAAAAAATTCTAATTAAAAATAAAAGATGATATACAAATGGAGCCCGCATTAGAAAAAAATTTAAGAAAAGTAAAGAGATTAGAACGCACTCAGGCAATGTATATGAGTTATATTAAAACAATAGGAAAAGCTTTATTATATATACTACCGATAATATTAGTTATAATTACTGTTCTTGCTATACTTGAATTAGTTAGGTTGGTTGATATTATCTTAGTAATTGTTTTCTTTATCGTTCTAACTGTTTACTTTATAAATAGCTTAATACTTTTCTTAGGCGCAAGGGCAACCAATAGATCGATAAATAGAAGATTGAAGTTTGAAAGAATAAGAGGAAGGCCAATTGATAGTCTAGATGGATTCGAATTATTAGATAATAATGTTAGAAAAGTAATATCTTTACTCAAAATTATAGCATTATTATGTTGGGTTACTCTAGCACTATTTATTACAATGATTATTATTGATATGCTACAAATAGGATTCGCAGCTATTGGTTTTGCTCTATTTGGTTTTGGTCTGGCATTATTAGTCAGAAGCTTGAATCTTAATCTCAATGACGTAAATGGCTTGCAAGACTTCTACAAACCCACTACTCATCAAATATTCTTAGACAATTATTTCTCAGATGTCTTATCCAATCATTTGGATCCTATAACATTTCTGAAATGGGACGAGTATTTAGCAATTATCAACAAAATTTTAAATCCTAGTTTTGTTGAAATTGTAAAAGGACGAGAATCGGAAGAATTACCTATTACATTTGCTACAGAAAAAATTCTCTTCTTATATTATTTAAAATATCATGAGGTCCTAACAGATGAACAACTTCTTGGAGAAATAAAAGAAGTACTAAATGTCAATTCAAAAAATTTTGATATTGAGAAGGGAGCATTAATAGAAGATAGGTGGTATTTCTCAATGAAAGACATCTACAATATATTTGAATATATTAAAAGATTTAATCCCGGCTTTTTCAATATAATTGATAGGTTACAATTAGAATTGGCAGACAACATCGAACGCTTGGCAAAAGACCCAATATACATGGATTCATCCGCTCAAGAAGTTGTGTATAAAAACACTGAGCTTAATGTTATGATCTATCTTTATAATAACGCTGAAGAAGCTAAAGAATATCGTATTAGAGTTATTGCACCTGGTTTTGATCCAAAAGAAATTATACTTAACATTAATGTTGAGGGGAGAGGAGTTTATAAGATACCAGAAAAACCAATTCCTTTGTTCTCTACTGGAGATGATATTGTTGGAACAATGTCAATAATGTTAGAAAATGGAGATACCACATGGCTTACATTGGAACCAAGAGAAATTGGAGAGCAGACAATTCAAATCTTTCTAGAAACAGCAGATGGAACTATAATAGAAGGTAAAACAAGATCAGTAAAAGTTGCTAAAGATCTAAAATCTCAAATAAAGAAATTAACCTCTATTGGCTCAATACTTGGTGGTATAGCAACTCCCGTTGGGAGAGTTCTTATGGGTGGTCTAATTTAATTTTTCTTTTTTTTATATTTTTTAATTTATTTTATATTTTTTTTTTTTTTTAATATTTTTAGCTTTTGATGAGGTTTATTAATTTAATAATTCATAATCATTCTCATTAATATGGATAAAAAATATTGATTAATGATTAAAAAATGGTAGTCATAACTACAAAGAAACCTTTCGAGGAAGTATTAAGTGCATTACAAGGTTTAAAACGGATTGCGATTGTTTCTTGTGGTTCCTGTGCAGCCTCATGTCAGACTGGAGGAACGGAAAGTGCAAAAGAGATTGATGAGAAATTAAGAAATGAGGGATTCGAAATTACTGCTGTCCTTGTTTCTGAAGAAATTTGCGATACTCGGATAATGACAAAAGATTTAGAGCGAATTGATGACGAACTAAGGGAATCTGAAGCGATTTTAACGCTAGGTTGTGGTCTTGGCTCACAGTCTATAGTTGAGGTTCTTGCAGATAAATATCCTAAAAAACCAGTAATTATAGCTAATAATACAGAATTTATGGGGATAACAGAAACTGGTCGCTTTTATCAAAGATGTGCTGGCTGCGGGGATTGTTTATTAAACGAAACAGGCGGAATTTGTCCCATAACTACATGTGCTAAGTCTTTAATGAACGGTCCATGCGGAGGAATGGTACAAGGGAAATGCGAAGTAGGCAATTACGAAGAAGATTGTGGCTGGATTTTAATTTTTAAACGTTTAAAGGAATTAGGTAAATTAGATTTATTTTCTAAATTGAGAGATCCCCGGAATTGGACAGATTCCGGTCATCAAAGAAAAGTGGTATTGAGGTAGAGTAAAAATGCCATATTCAAAATTAGGAGAGAAATTAGTTAAAGGAGAGTTCATTTTAACCGGTGAATTAGAGCCAGAGAAGACTTGCGATCTTTCGCGTACTATACAAGAAGCTAAAGAATTGGCACCATATGTCGTTGCTGTGAATGTAACGGATAGTCCTCTTTCGATTGTAACAATTAATTCCATGGCTGCTTCTCACATCATTCAAAAAGAAAGCGAAGTAGAAGTTATTTGGCAATTAACAACTCGAGATGTAAATAAACTTGGCATAGCAGGTATGATTATGGGCGCTTATGCTTTAGGGATTAACAATATTCTTTCTCTTACAGGAGATCACCTCTCTTTAGGGGATATGCCTGAGTCAAAACCCGTGTTTGACCTTGATTCAGCTACATTAATCAAGCTCGTAAGAGAGATGGTTGATCAAGGTTCTATTAACGGAAATAAAATCGAATCGCCTCCTAAAATGCATGTTGGTGCCGCAGCAAATCCAAATGCTGATCCCATTGAAGCTGAGATCTTAAAAATTGGTCGAAAAGCAGATGCTGGAGCAGAATTTTTACAAACTCAAGCAGTATACGATATCGATAAAACTATTGAATTTTTAAGGGAAATTCAAAAATATAAAATCCCTGTTTTACTTGGAATCTTCCCAATGAAAAACTACGCAATTGCAAAAGGATTTGATAAGTCTGTCCCAGGCGTTGATGTACCTAAGGAACTTCTTACAAAGTGGAAGAATGTTGAAACAGATATTATTGATAAAGCAGAAAAAAAGAAAGCTTACGACCAATTAAATTATGACTTCTTCAAATATTTCATTTCGGAGATTAAATCTAAAAAACTAATAGCCGGTGTTCATTGTATGGCTGTACATTACGCAAGAATTTTCTCTAAACTACATGATGTTATTAAAGGTTAATTCTTAAAGAGTAATTCTTTTTAACTTTATACTTCTTATTCTTTCTTCTTTTGTTATGTTCTTTTATTAAAACATTTCTATAGATAAATATTCAGAGATCTATTTTTCTTCGAATTCATTTTAATTTAGGAAGATTAATAACCAAAATTCAATTATATCTCCGATTTCAAAATTGATCTTTAATATATCATAAAAATGTTTAAAAATAATAATTGTTCTTAATGAAATTATGGAAACTTACGATCTTGTGGTTATTGGGAGTGGAGCTGGATTAAATATAGTAAATACAGGGCTTCAAGTTGGCATGAAATGTGCTCTTGTGGAGGATACTAAAATAGGGGCTACATGTTTAACGCGAGGGTGTATCCCATCAAAAGTTTTAGTTCATCCTGCGGATTTAATTCGGGAAGCTCAACACGCAACTAAAGTCGGTATTCAATTTGATATTAAAGGAATTGATTGGGATTTAATTTCAAAGCGAATGTGGGAACAGATAAACGAGAGTGAAAAAATGGAAAAAGGTTTGTCAACTGTTCCAAACCTTACATTATATCGTGGCATAGGCGAATTCATTGGAGATTACAAAATGAGGGTAAAATTAAATGACGGATCTGGGTATAGTGAATCATTTAAAGGAGAGAGATTTGTAATTGCATCAGGGGCTCGCTCGTTTATTCCCCCCATTGAGGGCTTAGATAAAACAGGATATATAACTAACGATAGTTTTTTTGGAGATAAATTTCCTAGTAAACCTTGGAAAAACCTTATCATAATTGGTGGAGGCGTAATTGCAGCAGAATTCGCACATATTTTCTCCGCTGTTGGAACAGATGTTTCTATTGTGGAGATGTTACCCCGATTAGTTGCTACTGAAGAGCCCGAAATCAGTGCTTTTTACGAACAGAATATTAAGAAGTTTATGACAGTTCTAGTTAACTATAAAGCGATTAAGACGCATAAGAAAGGGGATTTAAAAGTAGTTAAAATTAAAAACATGAAAACGGGCGAAGAAAAAGAAATTAAGGCAGAAGAAATTCTCGTGGCAACGGGGCGTAAATCAAATGCCGATTTGTTAAAAGTAGAAAAAACTGGTGTTAAATTAGATGAACGAGGGTGGATTAAAACTAATCAATTCTTAGAAACTTCAAAAAAGAACATATGGTGCATAGGAGATGCTAACGGTCTTTATCAATTCCGTCACAAAGCAAATTACGAGGCAGAAATTTGCACTAATAACATTTTCGGTTCAGAAGAACAGCGTAAGTCAGTAGATTATTCTGCCGTTCCTTGGGCGATTTTTTCCTATCCTCAAATTGGACATGTTGGATTGACCCAAGAAGAAGCAATAGAAAAAGGATTCGAAATTTTCGTTGCCAAGAAACATTATTCATCAGTTGCGAAAGGATTTGCTATGGGTTATGAGGATCATGACGACGACGATGGATTTGTCAAATTGATCGTTTCTAAGTCTTATAAAATTTTAGGTGCCCATGTAGTAGGCCCACATGCTGCTATTTTAGTTCAACCATTTGTCTATTTAATGAATTCGGGTTATTCATGCGTTCTACCTGAATTTTCTGAAAAAACGGATATACCAAAATTGGCGCGTGCTTGTCCTGAAGGTGGTTCATTTATGCCAATTTATCATTCTATGATAATTCATCCCTCTCTTAACGAGGTAACAGGTTGGGCTATTGGATCTTTAAGACCAGTAAATATAAAAAAGGAACACAATCATTGATCCTGTTTTGAATACCTTAGGAGGAATAGAATATTAAAAATCCTCCCAACTTTAATTTTAGTTTAAAATATTACCTTTTTTTAAAACACGAATATTACAAAATGTTAAAATAATTAGAAACAATTAAATTACTATAATAATTTAAAACTTCTCTTATTATCATGGATTTAGATTATTTAGATAAATTTAAAGGATCATTATTAGGGGTGGCTATAGGAGATACATTAGGACACCCGTTTGAGGGAATATTGCGTAATGCAATACATTCTAAATTTGAAACTTTTGAAGAATTTATAAACAATAATAGAAGATTGTTTAGTACATATACTGACGATTCGCAATTAACAATACACACAGCAGAAGCTCTAATAAAGGGCAAAGGATTTAATCTCAATAATTTTATTACCGAATACATCAGATGGTTAGACGATCCCCCTATTGGTCCCGGGTATGGATGCATTTCTTCTATTACAAAACTAAAATCTGGAGTTTCATGGAAAAAAGCCGCTTCAAATTCAGGTGGGAATGGAACTGTTATGAGAATAGCCCCAATTGGATTGTTTTTTTGTAAGGATTTAAAGGGGCTAAAGTATGCGTCAATAAAATCAAGTGCAATTACGCATTCTCATCCTGCTGCTTCGGCTGGTGCTATTGTAATAGCAAGAGCTATAGCCTATTTAATTGATAAGGACCCAAAAATTGGATTTTCTATTGATAATTTTTTCGATGTGATAATTTCTTTTATTTCTGGATCCCAAGAAGATGTTTGGAAAGAATTTATCCAGATACTAAAAAAATTAAAATCTAATCTCGATTTATCTATTGAAGCAGGATTAATAAAATTCTCTCAAGTTGGAGTAAAATCGCCTTTTTTTATTGAACAATACTTAGGTAAATCTTTCGTACATCCTTATGCTCTGAGTACTGTTGCTTGTGCAATTTTTATTTTTTTAAAACGATTAAAATCTTTCAAAGAGTGCATTTACGAGCTGGCAACGGCAGGAGGAGATAGCGATACGGTTGGAGCTATTGGGGGGAGTTTAGCAGGCGTTTATTTTGGTATGAAAAATATTCCAATTGAATTAATTAAGATTGTGAAAAATAATAAGAAAATTTTCAAACTAAGCGAAGCTCTTTATAAAACATTTGTAGAATCTTATTAAAAAGTGATTTTTCCTTCTTTTCTATTTTAAATCATGCTTATTTTTTCCTGAAAAAAATAGTTTCAGGTCAGAAATGCAATCATTGCAAAATTTAGCAGGCTTCTCGTCAATATTGGTTAATGGATAATTCTCAGGTTTTGAACCAGCAGAGCGCATTACGCAAAAATTGTTACAGTGTTTTAAATTAAATGTGTGTCCAAGCTCGTGAATCGCTTCTTTTAAGATTCTTAATTCAAATAAAGCTTTATTTTCGGGTTTTTCCAAAAAGCTTTCCCTAAGACGGGCTATCGCTATTAATGCTATTCCATAAGATTTCGAAAGCCTTTTCCCAAAAATGATTTTTGAAGTCTTAAAATATATATCCTTATCTATTACTCCTAAGATCCGAAAATAATTCCCATTTTTAAAAGTTCTAATTATTTCTTTTAATATTAAGTCATTGAATTGCATTCTCTTAGAGTTATATTCAAAATCAGCTATAGGAATAATTTCACGTAAAATTTTTACTGAATTTATATAATCATTTAAAGACTTTTTTAAATTTCTTTTTAATTTTTTTAAAATTGCTGAATCTAAATCTCCAATTTTTTGAAGATAGATAATTTTTTTCATTTTCAATTTAATATAAATTCCTTAGTAGATAAAAAAAAAAATAAAGAATCGAAATTTTATTTTTCTTTACCTATTATAAGAGACTAATCTTTTTTTTCTTAATAAAAATATTTAAAAAAACTTTTTAATTTTCCTTGAATACAATAAATATACCTCTTAGATTATATTATGGGAGGGTAGTCTAGCTTGGTATGATTCATAGGTTAGGATTTAGCTAAGTTAGTCGAATTGGTTTGGGACCAAGGGGCCGGGGAAAGTCTATCATGCCGATAGACTTCTGGAAGTTCAAATCCCCCCTCTCCCATAAATTATGTAATTCTATTTATTATATCCTAATTAAAATTAGTATATTTTCTCGAATTTACTTTTGAAATAAAAGAAAATTATAGTTTAAAAGCCAAAAAAATAAAGACACTATTAAGATTAGATGAGATTTAGTGATTCGATATTTTTCATAGAATCTTCCGTAAAATAAATTTCAGGTATTAGGTCATGGATGGTAGAAAAAAGAGACATAATAATTGCGGGATTTTCAGAAGAAACTTTATAAAATTTGTGAAATCTTCTTTTCTCTGAAATTTTTACATTGTTTTTAAAAAAATCAAAGATTTGCTTTATATCTTTGTTAAAGTCTTTATCTTTTTGAATCCAAGCCGTAATTTTTTTTTTTTCCTTCCTTTTATTGCTATTGATTTATAATTTCAAAATCATGGTTAAGCTAAATTATAGTAATTTCTATTTAATTAATTTAAAGCGATATTATAATTATCTAAGAAATTATATAAACTGATAACATTTTGAAAAAAAATAAAAGAAATTTTGGATTATGACGATTTTTTATTTGATTAATAACGTTAAGGCTGCTGAAACTGCCAATGCAATGGATAAAATGAGGTTCCAGAATATATTTTATTCTGTATAACTATTTTCTTTCTATTTTCGATTATTTTACTCCAGCAATTAACTGAGATACTTTTTTAATTCTTTTGAAACTTTATCAGATTTTCCATCTTTTATCCAATATCGAATCTTTTTTGATCTCAATAAAGCTTGAATTTTATCGTTTAATTCGTTCAATTTTTTCCGATCTTCCTTAGATAATTGAGGGACCTCTTCAATTATTTTTTCCTTTACTTTTTCGATTTCTTGTTCAATAATAGGAATATCAATTTGCTCTTTTCCTTCAATTAATCTTTTTCTTAAGATTTCTTTTATACTATTAACCCAACCTTTAATCCAAGGGAAGTGCCCTTGTTTCTTAGGATCTAAAATTTGAATGTGCTTTCGCTCTACGACAATTAAATCATCAGGGCAAGAATTTTCGCAAGCTCCACAATAAAAGCACTCGTCTTCGTTGCATGCAATCTTTCCGTACTTTTTGACATTTTCTGCGCTTTCTGGAATAAAAAAAGACTCTGTAGGGCAAATATTAACGCACGCCTTGCACCCTTGGGGATCGCATTTGTGGAGCATATTTTTTTTAATTATAACCTCTCCTTCAATAGGAGAATCGATATAAAAACATTCTTTAGGACATTCCTTTGAAAGTTTAAAATAATCTTTTATATTGTTTCGATCCCTTACTTTTAAACACAATTGACATATCTCATTATTAGAATCTTCAACGCATTTATCCATATCAATTTTATAAAATTTGCCAATAGAGGGGTACTCATCTAACAAAATTTGTTCCTCAGGCGTAATACTCTCTCGGAAGGCGTCGTTCGGGCAAACTATTGCACATACCATACAATAACAACATTTATCATAATCAATAAGTAATTTAGGATTAGTATCTTCTAAAATCCCTTGGGCGATTTCTGGTATAGGACCAAGTTCTATCGCATCTACAGGACAAACTAATTTACAAAGACTACACCCAATACATTTCTTAATATCATAGGTAAGCTTTTTATCTACATCTTTAAAATGCCACTTAAGAATAAGTTTTTCCGGTGAGATTTCTATATTTTTCTCAATTCCTTCATCTTGAATCTCATCGTTTATAGAAGAATTCGAAATGTTAATTCAACCACTCTTAGTTTTTTGATTCTATGCATCTAAAAATATCTTAAATAATTAATTTTAACTCTTTTTATTGATAAATAAAATTAAAATTATTGATCTTAAATTATTAATCTAGATAGTTGAGAAATCTTTAATCAATCGAATTACCCAAGGATTGATATTTGGTGTTGTTTTTGTATTAATTAAGAATAGTAGGAATAGCTCTCTTTATCAAAGCCGCTTATATACTCGATAGAAAGTCCATCGGGACTGAGTTCAGGGGGAGCATATATTAAGCGTAAATTAGGAAAATAAGTACCAATCCCTTTTTGTGCGAGAATTATTGCCGGATGGTCTGCCTCTTTAAATATTTCCTCGCTAATCTTAAGAGTTATAGTTCGACACATCTGCTCGTCCCATATGCCTAATGAATGGATGTATTCGTGCAAAAGTATGTGATAAGTGTAAGCCCAAACAATCTCGTAAGGGTGCTGCTCTATAATTATTTTTAATGGGGTTTTGTTCATAACGATATCCGTACCTGGAGGGAAATGCATTCCTCCTATAAACGCACCTTTATACATGCCCATCGAAACTAATCCTAAGCTTAATCCTGCTCGATGGCGTCCATATACTTTTTTAACATCTCCTCTAACCATTTCAAAAATTGCAGGCATTTCTTTTTTTAATCCTTGAAGATCCATTTTACATACCTCTAATTTTTATTTTAAAATAAAATTATCATATTGTATATTTAGATGTCAAAAAACCAATCATCCTCGTCTTCATGGAGGAAATCCATAACTTTTGATAAATCTCTTAGTAAATGCTTAATTGAAACTATGCTTTGGTCCCTTCGAATTAGATCCATATCTGAAAAAAACATATCTTCTAATAAATTATTAATATTTATTCTTTGATGGTATTTTCCTGGATTGAAAAACAAAGTATAGAATATTTCTTGGATGAGATTATTTAAAACAGGCCGTTCTTTTAATAATTGAGTTTTATATTGATTTTCCATTATTTTTTTTAGTTCAACTATCATGCATTGTTTATTTTGTAATAAGTCACTCCGCTCTTTTTCCAATTCTCCGATGTTCTCTTCAATTTCCTTAATTCTTACGCCTAAAAACCTTATCTTTTCGTTTGGTGCTTGAATATTTTTGAAATCTGTAGAACAGCTGATATCCTTAAATTTAAATCCCTCAGCATCATCGATGATTTCGGCTATATTATATTTTAAACCGTAATAATCAGGGGAAACATCTATTCTCAACGATAAATTACTTTTTATACGATATTTTCCACCGCGCCTTTCAGTTCCAATTCGTTCAATTATATTGTTATTCATTAGAATTTCTAATTGGCTATGAACCGCTTGTCTTGAAATGTTCAATGCTTTAGCCAATTCTGAGGTAGAGTGTGGAACCTTTGCTAATTTTGATAAAATAATTCTTCGTGTCGGATTACCTAATATTTCTAATAAATTGTCTATACTAATCGATTTATCATTTTTTTGTATAGCTATTTTCACTCACTCCTCTTTTTGGTTAAAGTTTAAAAATATTATTTTATAATTAAAAAGATGTAATTATCCGAACATTCCTTCCGATTCTTTTGAATATTTTTCGTGAACTAGTTTCGCTCGAACTGCAGATTTAAGTGTTTTTTCAATCGCTTGCTCAAAATCGGATTTTGAAATTTTTACATTTTTTACAGAGTCTGCGTCTTTTGTATTAATGCTCGTATCAGCAACCGCCCTCCGAATAGTCAAAAGGGTGGCTTCTTCGCAAATAACTTGAATATCTGCTCCAGTATAATCCTTCAACGCTTCTGCCATTCTATTAATATCAACATCTTTATTCAATGGTTTATTTCTAAGATGAATTTTAAATATTTCCTTCCTTGTTTCCAGGTCTGGCATTGGAATCTGAATATGTCTACCGAATCTTCCAGAACGCAACATAGCTGGGTCAAGCATATCTACTCTATTAGTAGCAGCAAGTAAAATAACGTTTTTTAGTCCCTCTAAACCGTCCATTTCAGTTAATAATTGGGAAACTACTTGCTCAGTAACATGGGAACCAATAGATCTTCCTCGCATTCCCGCAATGGCGTCTATTTCATCGAAGAAAATGATACATGGAGCCGCAGACCTGGCTTTTCGAAATGTTTCTCTTACTGCTTTTTCACTTTCGCCAACCCATTTTGATAAAAATTCAGGACCTTTTACCGATATGAAATTTATTTCGCTTTCGTGAGCTAAAGCTTTCGCTAGTAATGTCTTACCACTTCCAGGAGGACCGTGTAATAAAATACCGTTTGGAGGTTTTGAACTCAAATGTTTATATAATTCAGGATACTTCAATGGCCATTCTATAACTTCCCTTAATTGCTGTTTGGCATCTTCTAAGCCCCCAACATCGTCCCAAGTCTCAGTAGGTTGTGTAATCAATACTTCTCTTAAAGCTGAAGGTTCAATACTATTTAGAGCAGATTCAAAGTGGATCATTTCAATTTGAAGATTACTTAAGATTTCAGGTGGAATGGGTTTATCTAAATCTATTTTAGGTAAGATTTCTCTAATTGCTAACATCGCCGACTCTTTCACCAATGATTCAACATCTGCTCCCACAAAACCGTGAGTTCTTTCCGCCATTGATCGAAGATCCACATCGTGAAATAAAGGCATTCCTCGTGTGTGAATTAGTAATATCTCGTATCGTCCGTCTGTATCTGGAACTCCGATTTCTATTTCACGATCAAACCTTCCTGGCCTTCTTAACGCAGGATCAATGTCGTTAACTCTATTTGTTGCTCCAATAACTATAATTTCTCCTCTACCTTCTAAACCATCCATTAGCGAGAGTAGTTGAGCAACGACCCTCCTCTCAACTTCGCCAGTTACTTCACCTCTTTTAGGGGCAATTGAATCCAATTCATCAATAAAAATTATTGAAGGTTGCATTTCTTTCGCTTCTTCAAATCTTTTGCGAAGATTTTCCTCGCTTTGACCGTAAAACTTGCTCATTATTTCGGGACCACTAATTGTTATAAAATGAGCATCTGTTTCATAAGCAACGGCTCTTGCCAGTAATGTTTTTCCGGTACCGGGTGGTCCATGAAGTAAAACACCTTTAGGTGGGTCAATTCCAATTCGTTTGAATAATTCGGGATGTCTTATCGGCAACTCAATCATTTCTCTTATTTTCTGTATTTCCTCTTCTAAACCTCCAATGTCTTCGTATGTTACCCTAGATTTTTCTAGCTCTTCAAGTTCCCGTTGACTTTTTTCGGATAAAATAACTTTTGTATCTAAATGTATTCTTACTGCGTCAGATCTCGGAGAGTAATCAACGACTACAAGATCGACCCTACGACCATACGAATAAAAACTTAAAATATCACCCTTGGTTATGACTCGATTTTCTAACTTTCTCGCCAACTGCTGAGAATTTCTTAATATCACCGCCTCTTTTAATCCAGCAAAAGTTATCTTGTCGGCTAAAGCAGTTTTTATTTTTCGAACTTCCACGATATCGTCAATAGATACGTTTAAGTTTCTTCTTAAAGATTGGTCCATCCGGATTATACCAGATCCTTTGTCTTCTTTCCTTCCAGGATATAATAACGCCGCTGTCCTTTTTGTTGGTTGAATAATTTCCATAACATCTCCCGTCCTTAGATTTAATTCGGCAATTATGTCAGGATCAATTCTGACGATTCCCCTTCCAGCATCTTCCTTAAAGGCGTCCTTTACTCTTAACTTCTTGCCTCTTCCTTCATACCCCCTTGTAATTCCACTCATCTTTTTATCCACTTATTTTATTTCCTATTAATATAATTTTTCTCCCACTTATTAAAATGATTATTTAGTAATATTTCCTACTTTTTTATTTTCTAATTTTTCAAAAAAATGATAAGAGTACGTATTTAATCCTATTTTTATCCCCTTTTAACCTTTAAAGTTGCAATTCCATTGTTAACATCTAAGGCATAATCATCTATAGAAGACTTAAAAGGTAAAGAAATACGCTTAAGATAATTTCGATTTTTACTCTTTGCGGAGAAAGTTAGTTTTCTTCCACCTTCATCGAAGCTTATAATAATATCTTTTTTTTCAATTCCTGGAACTTCGAGAATTATTTCAGAGAACCTTTCAAAATCGCTAATTTCTGTATATGGTTCCATAACGCGGGCTTTTAAATCTTGTTTCCCAGATTCTATTGAAAGTTCACTTGCGTCAATCTCTCCTTTAGGAACAGCAGAGATTAAGTTCATAAACTTTGGATTCTGGTTAAAATTCTTTAGAAAATTTGGAATGTCTTTCTCGTCAATGTCGCCTTCAATCTTTATCTCTGGATCGTCCATCCCTGTTTCGTAATGATACGATATTTTAAATCCCTTTACATTTTTCTTATTAAAATTTAAATCTTTATCTGATTCCGGAAAAAAGAAAATATCTGTATCAAACAAATCCGGACCAAATTTAAAAAACTTTTTTATCTCGTCAATAATATCGTCTGGTATATCAAAATCGTCTGACATCTTTTTTTCACCATATATTCAAAAATTTGTCAACCTCTAGTTTACTTATGTTAGCTTGACTATTTAAAGTTACCTTTTATAAATATAAAATCAATTATAAAAATCTATTGCATTTTAAAAAAAAGTTACTAAATAATTATTAAGAATTAGTCCAACCCCCGGGATATTGAAAAACAATTTTAAATTTAGTTCTATTTAAAAATGGAGGAATTTCTTTAATATTATTACTTCTAATATAAAAATCTTTTAGCGACTTAAAATTCTTTATAGATTCTGGAAGAGATGAAATATAATTATTACTTAGAGATAAAAACTCTAGGGACGGCAATTGCAGTAATGATTCGGGAAAATCCGTAAATTCGTTGTAATTTAAAAAAAGCATTTTTAAAGATTTTAAATTGATTATCTCGTCGGGAATGTGAGCGAGCTGATTATGTTCTAAAGCTAGCGATTCTAAATCTTTAAGCTCAAAAATTTTCTCTGGTATTTTTTTTAATCCCCATCCTTGTAAAAGAATGTGCTTCACACCGTAAATCTTTCCGGATTTGCAGAATTCGTTAAATTGATTGATCCCTACTACAACATCCGAAGAGTTTTTTATGTAAAGTTCTCGATCCCCATTAAAATATATGAGTCGGATGGGATGAAGTTTCTGTCCAGCTTCATGGATATAAATTTTCTCGGTAAAGTCTCTGAGATAAATTTTCCTTTCTAACTCAT
The DNA here is from genome assembly GCA_030605085.1 of Promethearchaeota archaeon. Next base: position 15,640 of record JAUWBH010000085.1, read on the forward strand.
CTATTCTATCAAGCCAGCGTACTTGTTTTTGCTCGTGCTCCCAGGAGGATTCATATAGAATGTCATACCTGAGGCTTTCTGGCATGTAGGCACCAATCACGAGAATTAGGTAGCCTATGACAAAATAGGGTGCCCGTCGAAACGAACGGTTGTCTACCATCTTTCTAAGAAAAATAAAATTTTTCTCGAAATTTTCCCTTGTTAGAACACGTTCGTCTTCGAAAAAATCACTAGAGTCAATACCGCAAGCCTCTAGCATAAAGGCTTTGAGATCTTGTTCCTCATCGTCGTCTAATATACGAGCGCTACCCCTTGCCATAATCTATTCCTGGTAATATTGATTTTCTCTATATATAAATGAAAAAAACACGCAAATAAAATTATTATCTATTAACCTTTTTTACTTCTTCAATAACCTCATAAGTTCGATGGAGTAATTCATAAGCGACTTCTGGAATCCTCCATCCCATTAAGCTACAATCGGGACCAATATATTTTAATCGATCATCATAGAGTTTTAAAGCATCTAATAAATTCTTTCTAATTCTATTTTTTGAGTCAATTAGACTTAACATGCCTTCATAAGTTTTAATTTCATCCCAATTTTTTCCTACTTCAATTTTTTCTCCAATTATATTATCTATATTAGTTCTAGTTATACCTACTCGAATGAATTTATCATATTGACTCAATTCTTTTTTTAGAATTTTATTAGTTGGATCAGACGCATATTCACAGGTTAAAACATCAATGTTTTCGGCCTGTAAAGGCACATCTGCTTGTTTTAAAGAATGAAGGTGAATTTGATTCACGGCGTTAATCCTTTCAAGTGATTTATCAAAAATTCTTATAAGATCATCGTTATTGACATTAAACAGGTCCACATAGCCAAAGGAAGGTTCATCAATGGAAACTACTGATGTCTCCACATACTTATTATTAATTATTGAATTTTTTAAGAATGAGTTTACGGATTTAGCAAAATTTAAGGCCAAATCTGAATAAATTGTAAAGTTATGCTTTTTTATGTATAGTTCTATTGGTCCTGTTATACAAATTTTTACTTTGAGAGATTTGCCTGCTTCATTGTAATGTTCTTTAGCAAATTTTTCTATAACAAACATCTCAGGAATATGCGCTTTTTCAGGCTCAATTAAATCTGGTTCAATTTCAAAATCAGCTATGGGTTTTAAAAATTGAATTATCATATCCATAAGTTGAGGATAATTAATAATTTCGAGTCCGGATTTTAATTTTAATTGGAACGATTTAGTAATAGGAATAATAAAATGTTGTTTTATCCCTCTATGTTCTGATAAAATTTCATCATTTTTATTGGCAAGAGCTTTATATGCTGCCCAATAAAACCGTTCAAATGCTTCCTTGTCTATATTTGGGGGTAATGGGAAGCCTCCAACATCGTCGTATTTGGGAAATTCGCTCAATTAAAATCTACCTTGTTTGATTTATTGTATTGTTTTTAAAAGTGGTTAATTTAATAAAAAATTATACTTTCAATTAAAATTGGTAATATTTTTCAATTAAATAATCAATCTCTTTTTCTTTTAAATCTAATAATTGAAAAAAGAGTTTATCAATAACTCTCCGGATAAAATGACATTCCCTATTTTCTAAAGCAGCTATAATTTTTTGTATTAATTCATCTTGTTTCGTTATTGAAAAATAACTTAAATTGGATAATTTATCTTTTACCTTAATTGATTGATTAGAGCGATTAAGTTCTATTAACCAATACGAGAGAAGTTTAATTAACGATATAATCGAAGCTTTTTTTTTGGATTTAAATTTATTTAAATCTAAGATGGGCAATCCATCTTCGAGTTTTGTCTTACTCCTTTTAATAGAAATATTTTTAGCTTTAAATAAGAAATTAACTATTTTGGAATTTAAATAAGCAATCATAAATAGGTAATCTATATCATTCTCAGAATATTTCGGCCATAGGAAATAAGTATCTGAAGTGGCGAAATAAGATTCATCCGAATACCCAAAGATATTTTTATCAGAGATATATTTCAAAAATACTTTTTTACCATGACTATATAGAGGTTCTAAATCGACCAATTTTTCCTCTTTTCTGTCCTCAAACTTTCTAATAAATGTGCCTCTTCTTGGAAAATAAAAATCGTTTGGATTTTCTTTAGCGTTTATTAATATTTCTCGTAAATCTTTCTCAAATTGTTTTAAATACGCTGTTAATACGGGATATTTCTCATCATACAAGTAATTTCTTTTATCTATTCGTTGGGAGTTAAACTCACTTTTATTAAAAAAGATTGCATACCCAATAAATTCATTCTGGAAATAACTATAAGGTTTTATGGATTTACTTTTGTAAATTTTCTTAAGTCGTCTTTTTTCCACATCAGAAAGTTTAATAAATATTTTGTTAACTTTAACGAAAAAATTGTTATTTTCGACTTTTAAATTTTTTCCATCTTTTAAAATAAAGATATTATCTTTAATGAATATTAAACCGTTGCGAATTACAAAATAATCTTTTAAAAGAGTAATATTTCTTTTGTTTGAGCAATAAATTTCAATTTTATCAACAAGAATCTTAACTTTTTCAGGATAAAGTAGATTCCAGCTAGAATCTTCTTTTAAATCATTATTTGTTAACGCAGATTTATATTTATTAATGTATTTCGATTCTTTATTCTCGATTAAACCAGTGAAAATTCTTTTATTAAAATCTTCGTCTGATTGGTTTAAGTCCTTTTTTTTACCTACTTGTATAATTTCTATACTTTTATTTACGCGATGTGTTTTTTCGTAAGCAGTTTTTTTCTTTAAAAGAAAAATACAGTTATGCTGACCAGTAGCATTTTTAAAAAGCTTTAAACTTGATAAGTCAATGTATTGGAGGATATAGCACTCATTTAATACATGTGGTTTGAGCACTTTTATTCCTGTTTTTTTAGATTTAGTAATCCAATAATTTGTTGTTATGAACGAGAGAATTCCTCCGGGGTTTAATTTTAATATTCCTAAATGGATAAAATAATAAAATAAGTCCATGTTTCCTACAAAAAACTTTTCGCAAACAGGATATTTTTCTACATAGTCTTGAAAAATCTTTGAATTATTTGAGGGATTACTCCCTAAATAAGGTGGGTTTCCAATTATTAAATCAAATTTCTCATTTATCTTAGAACCTAAAAAATTATTAAAATATAACTTTACCTCTGGGAAATTCTTTTGTAATTCATTCTTCAATTTTTTATCTATTTCATAAGCCGTTATATCTGAAAAATTATATTTTTTTAAATATTTTAAAAAAATTCCCTTTCCTACAGCTGGCTCTAATATTTTGACATCATATTTTTGACTCTTAAATTCTCTAAAATAATCCACAATATTTTTAACCATGAATTTAGCAATATATTTAGGAGTAAAGAATTGACCTATAACTTTTTTTTTAATTTTCATTATTAATTAAGACTACCTCATAGTAACATGTGTAAAAATGGTCTTTATATTTAATTGTCAATAATTTTTTAAAGTATTTTAGGAATAGTATATGTCTCTTTAATATCTTCTAGTGTCATTTGGAAAAAATCTTTAAAGAATAATATAAAATCTTTTTGGGGATAATACTAGTGGAAAATAGGTTTAGTAATCTATTTCGTAAACAGACGGTCTAAGGTGTCGATCATTCAGGAAATCGAAAGGGGAGTACACGCCAGTTGGACCCAAACGGGAATTAAGATACTGTCAGATCTGCGCGCAGGTTTGTCCTATCGGGAACAAGCCACAGAAACGAAATAACACGCAGAAATTTGTCCTAAATTGCTAATTCAGGAACCATAAATTCAGCAACGAATTTAGGCATAAATGCTTGCCCGATTGGGTTATTTTAATTATTATTTTGCTTTTTCAAATCCATCTGATCTTAAATATAGCATATAAAATCTAAATAGATGATGGTTTTATTTATTCTTTAATTAATTTTAAAAGTAAAACTAGCAAAATATTTTATAAACTAAAATCGTGGAAAAACGGTGTATTGAGAAGTTTTTAATACTTTTTCAATTTCTTTTATTAAATCTACATAGCTAAAAGGTTTTTCCAAAAAACTAGAAGCCCCGATCGATAAGGCTAAATCTTTTACGCTCTTATCAGCGCTCGCAAAAATTATTTTTGAATAGTTTTTAGATTGTAAGATCTCTTTTGTAGCTTCAATTCCATTTTTGATTGGCATTCTATGATCCATCAATATAATTTGAGGTTTATCTTGGAACGAGTTGTACATTCCTACAGCTTCTTGTCCGTTATTTGCGGTTCCAATAACATCAAATCCAGACGATTCTAAAATCATTTTATATAGTTGTTGCAAAGACATGTCATCCTCTACTATAAATATTGTAACTATTTTACTACACCCCCGATACCTCAGGAATTAAAAATATAAAATTGCTTCTCGGTGAGTAATCTCCTTGGACTTTATCCTCGACTCTAATTTTTCCGTTATACAGATCGATTATATTTTTTATGAGCGTTAATACCTAATAGTAGCGATAGATCTTTAGCCTTGTTTCCTATTAAAATGATTTGATTTAGAATTTCCAATTTCTTAAAAAGAGCACTGTATGTATCGTCCGATAAGCTTGAAATCTTTTCCATCTCGTTCAAAATATCAAAATCGCCAAAATTATGTTTTAAAAATTTGGGCTTTATTTTTACGTATCAAATATCTTAGTGACAAAATGTATATTTAAAGATATCTTAGTGACAAAATGTATATTTAATATGCCCTATTTAATAAAACTTAAAATACGATATTCAAAATCATCAAAAATTTAAATTTGTATTATGTCTAATAGCGTTTAAAAGTATATTTTCAAAAACATTAATTAAGAGTTCATTTGCTTTTACAAAATATAAATTTTGAGGAGCTTGAATGCTAATATTTGTATTTTTGTGAGGATAACTACTTTTTGTAAATTCTATAGCATTTTTTAGGATTTTACAAATTTCAATTGAAACTAAGGGTGTTTTGATTTCTTCTAGTTCAATCAATTTAATAATAGAATTTGCTATAATAATTTAGTTCTAAATTTATTCCGAAACCAAAAAGAAACTTATCATATTTAACATTTGACATTAGTATCAGTAAATGTAGTACTTCTTCTTTTTTCTGTAAATTTCAAAAAGATTATTAAAAGGAAAAATTAAATTTTATTAAATCATTATATGCTTTATTCTTGGAGGTGTTATGGAATATTGGAACAATTAGGACCGAAAAAAGAAAAGTATGATAAGATTTTACTGATGTATTCAGGAGGATTAGAATACATACAATTGATGTATGTATGATCAAACACTTCCTGTATGATAAAATGGCTTCAAGAAACTTATAGTGCTAAAATATATGCATTTACAGCGGATTTGGGACAAGAATTTGCCGATCCTACGAGGCTTAAAGAAATAGAAGAAAAAGCGTATAAGTTGGGTGCCGTGAAGCATTTTACTGTCGATTGTAAAGAAAAATTTGTGAAAGACTATGTTTTCCCTACAATTAAAGCCAACGGTTTATATCAAGGGATATATCCTTTAAGTACAGCAGTAGGAAGACCCTTAATTGCAATTGAAGCAATTAAAATTGCTAAAAAAGAAGGAATTTCTGTGATAGCCCATGGATGTACTGGGAAAGGGAACGATCAAATTAGAATTAATATAACAGCAAACGCTTATGCTCCTGAAATCGAAGTATTACAACCCTTAATTGAGTGGAATATGGGTAGAGATGAGGAAGTCAAATATGCAGAGAGACATGGAATTCCAGTCGATAGATATAAGAAATATAGTATAGATGAGAATCTTTTTGGAAGGAGTGCAGAATGCGACATATTGGAACGCCCCGAAATCGAACCTCCTGAAGACAGTAGAGATTGGACGGTTTCCCCACAAGAAGCTCCTGATGAACATGAATATATAACCATTAACTTTGAAGAAGGAATTCCAGTGGGATTGAACGGGGAAAAAATGAATTCAGTTGAATTGATACGATCATTACATAATGTTGGATGTAAACATGGAGTAGGGAGAATAGAACACATGGAAGATCGAGCAATTGGATTAAAATCAAGGGAGACTTATGAAGTCCCAGCAGCTTTAATATTAATTAAAGCGCATAAGGATCTTGAAAAATATGTTTGTACTAAACATGAAAATTCGTTCAAAACGCTAGTTGACCAAAGATGGACTGAATTAGCATATGAGGGGCTTTGGGTTGATCCGTTAAAAGATGCCTTAGAAGCATTCATAAATGAAGTAAATAAAAAGGTAACTGGCAGTGTTAAAGTAAAATTATTTAAAGGAAGCGCAGAAGTGGTCGCAAGAGAATCTCCTTACGGGTTATATGATTTAAATTTAGCAACATACGATACTGAAAGCACTTTCAATCAGAGATTAAGTTATGGGTTTATTCCTCTATGGGGAATGCAAAGTAAAATGGGTTTTTTAATTAAAAAGAAAATTGAAGAAGAAAAAAAATAAAATCTTTTATTCCTTTAAAGGTTATTAATAAGGCTTATATAGGATTCTTAACATTTTATATTTTAATCAACAGTTTAATTTTGAGTAGATGAGTTATGTCAAAGTTAGAAAAATTAAAAAATGTTATTACCGCAATGATTACTCCGCTTAAGGAAGATTTTTCTATTGATGAAGAAAAATATCGTGAATTTATAAGGTTTCAAATAGATAATGGTTGCCAAACCCTTACTATGGGAACGACTGGAGAAAGCGCAACGTTATCCCATGAAGAACATCACATAGCAATTGATATTACCGTTGACGAGGCAAAAAAATGCGGAAAAGGCACATTTGTTTTAGCGGGAACGGGTAGTAATGCAACTCACGAAGCAATTTCTTTATCGCAATATGCTGAAAAAGCTGGTGCTGATGCGTGTCTTATTGTGGTGCCTTATTATAATAAACCTGTTCAACACTCTTTAATAGATCATTTCTCTGCTATAGCAGATTCCGTTTCTCTCCCAATTATCCTGTATAATGTACCGAGTCGTACAGTACGTAATCTAGATCCAGATACTGTAGCTACATTAGCAAAGAAAAAAGATAATATTGTTGGGATTAAATGCGCAAGTGGAAATATTGACCAGATAACAAAGATTATAAAGATGACTCCTGATGATTTTATTGTACTAAGTGGAGATGATGGAATGACTTACCACTTAATGGCTTTAGGAGGTGTTGGTGTAATTAGTGTTGCTTCTAATATAATTCCTGCGAAACTGATGGAATTTACAAAAGCTATGAACGCTGGTGATTGGGATAAAGCCAGAGAAATGCAATTAGAACTATATGATTTATTTAAAGTCCTATTCGTAGAGACCAACCCTGGTCCAGTGAAATATGCAGCGGAATTAATGGGAATAATGAATAAACGAATGAGATTACCCCTAACACCGCCTTTAGAGGAGAATCTAGTAAAAATTAATAAAGTTTTAGAAAATCTCAAATTAATTTAATTCTTTTTTTAAATTAAATCGGGGGATTAAAAAATGATAAAATTATTAATATTAGGTCCAACAGGTTCAATGGGAAGATTAATTAGTCAATTGGCTTTAGAGGATGATGATATCGATGTAGTTGCTGCTTGCGATGTTATAAATATTGATGATGAATTAGGTATTTTAGTAGGTAAGAAAGATCCTAATCACATAAAGATTATGAATATTACGGAACTTCAAAAAGTCATTGACGATACTAAACCTGATGTTGCTGTTGATTTCACAATAGCAGAAGCAGCAGAAAAGAATTGTATGGCTTGCGTAGAAAATAATATTCGCTGTGTAATAGGAACTACTAGACTATCTAAAACATTTTTGGAGGATTTTGAAAGAAAAATAAAAGAACATAAAGTCCCTACCGTTATCTCATCGAATATGGCAACGGGCGTTAACATTTTCTTCAAAATGGCGTCAATCCTTACTAGTTACTTAAAAGACTGGGATATTGAAATCATAGAAAGTCACCATATAAGAAAACGAGATAATTATTCAGGAACCAGTTTAACTTTAGCAAAAATAATTTGTGATACTCTTGGAGTTGAAATGGATGATGTTATTAAATATGGGCGTCCAAAAGGTCCAGCTTTAAGAAAGAAAGGTGCAAAGAAAGAAATTGGAATACATTGCATTCGAGCTGGCGATATTGTAGGAAATCATACAATACTATATGCAGGTCCAGGGGAATACATTGAACTGCAACATAAAGCGATCAGTAGAGATTGCTTTGCAGAAGGA
>JAUWBH010000180.1 GCA_030605085.1 Promethearchaeota archaeon
TAAGACCAAACGCAAACAGCAATTCCGTTAATTGATGGAAATAAGTGTCAAAAAACTCAAAACCCATGGTTTTTCTGAATTTACTCATCGTCGCATGACTGGGAGATTTTTTCAGATTGAGTGCCTTTAACCACATGGGGTGAGCATTTAAAATTCTCTCAGTCTGCCGATAACTATCGGAAATCATGGTTTGGGCCAATAAATGAATCAAAATTAGCGTCGTTATAGGAATATTGGGCCTTCCCTTAGAGTTAGGAGCCCGTTCTGGTTCGTGATAATCCATCTTAAAAAGGACCAAATCAACCACCGGACGAGACAATGCCAGGATGCGGGCAATATTATCGTAAGATTTGGGGGTTTTCTTCTTGATCTTCTCAATTTTCTCAATAGTATATTCCAACGGATAAGGCAGCTTAATTTCTTTTTTCTCCATTTGGTGGAGTAAAGATTCAAATGGAAGATATTCTTGATATATCATGTAGATAATATATCTCGATTTTGATTAAAAATAGATGTAATATGTAGGTATATATGAGCATATCACCCGGATATATAGGAACAGGGGATTCAATTCTCATTTGATCCAATTCAAAAATGAAATCCTCTAAATCGTAGTCAATAACCTTATAAACATCCCTTTCCATGACGATGATTCAAAATAGAAAGGAAAGATGATAATAGTTAGGTGATCAAAGCAACAAGGGGAGAATTTAAAATTGACCAAGTCTTAATTATTTTATTAACAGTCTTTTTAAGGAAAATATATTAACGAAAAAGATATTTTATATGAATTTTTCACTCTCTATCCAATTAATTATGTGAAAAATTGTTTTAATTCATAATATATAGCAGTATTAAATCAAAGGAATTTTATGGTTTAAAATACCAGAATCGATTAAATTTGTCTATTCAGGGAAATTAAATCAATGGGTTTCTGGAAAGGATTCTCTGCGTCGTATGGAAAGGTCTAGGCAAAGAAAATTATTGGGCGCAGGAACTACAACTAAATGTGCTATAGATGGCATTATTTTCACCTTAATTTTTAGATTAATATCTAAATTATAAAAAATTTCAAATAATTTAACGATATATATAGAAAGGAATAAAAATTTTTAACTTGAATTTTTTTTCAAGTTAAAATAGAATTTAAAAGCTATATAATTTTGAAATTGTTAAATATTACTTAGGTGGTGAATTATGGATAAACCAGATAAAATAGATAAATTGATCAAAACCTGGAGAGCTATTATTATTGGTGATCAAAAAAGCTGGGTTTTATTTGAAAATGGGACATGTGTGATACTTATGGAACCACAAAAAGATTTAGAAAAACAAGCTACAGAACTTATCAAAAAGTGTGGTCCTGTTCATGTTGGAACTGAATCTGCTGATTTTGCAGTTATCAAGCTCGATAAAGACCCATATCCAGGTTGGGTTGTTACTGGACATCATTCTGACATTCTAAACTATGTTAGTCCAGATGAGTTTAAAGATGATAACCCTTCTGATGTTGCTATTGGTTTGCTTGGAAGATTTTACCGTGAAGAAGATGGAAAGAGTCAAAAAATTGTTCATATTGAAGATAAAAGATAACTTCATTATTTTGTGGGTTTTAAAAATATGGGATTAACAATTACAGAAAAGATTTTGAGAGATCAATGCGACAATAAAAACACTAAGGTAGTGTTTATATGAAAAAAGAAATTGTCTTTTTACCTGGTGCTAGTGGTTCAATGGGATTTGAAGCATTCAAAGAATTATGGAAACGACGCGATAAATATGATATTGTTCTTTTGCAGCGCCCCTCAAAAAAAAATAAAAAATTATTCAAACCCTATGAGAGAAAATGTGGAATTAAACCTATTCCTGGAGAGGGGATTGTCAATGGAAAGGGTTTGAAGATAATCTGGGGAGATGCTACCAATTATGATGATATAGCAGAAGCATGTAAAGGAATTGACTGGTGTCTTTGTCCAATGGCAATTATCCCACCTGCAGCTGATCGAAATCCTGAAATGGCCAAGGCTGTAAATACTACTGCAATTGAATATATTATAAAAGCTATAGAATCACAGCCAGGAGGTGCTGATCAAATTAAATTTATTTACACGGGAACAGTAGCAGCCACAGGTGATCGCCTACTCCCTATTCATCATGGCAGGATAGGGGATCCTATGAAACCTGGCATTTTTGATTTTTATGCTACAACAAAAATTGGAGGAGAGATGGCTATATGTGAATCAAATTTAAAATATTGGGCATCTTTAAGGCAAACATTTATCACGATCCCCGATATAATGTCCCTTATGGATCCAATTATGTTCCACCAGCCAATTAATTCATTTATGGAAAATAATACTTCAAAAGATGCAGGTAGAGGACTAATCAATTGTTTAGATGTTCCTGAAGACTCCAATTTTTGGCGTAGATGTTATAATATGGGTGGAGGACCTTCTTGTAGAATTACATATTATGATTTTTTGAATGAAATAATGAAAATGAATGGTGTAGGTAAGATTGATGATATCACGGAACGTAAGTGGTTTACATTGAGAAACTTTCATATGCAGTATTTTGATGATAGTCATGAACTGAATGAATATATTCATAACTGGGGTGATACTATGGAGGATTATTTTAAACTTGTGAAAGATAAGCAACCTTTCTTTTTGAAAATCGTGGCGAAATTATGTCATTGGTCTAAGAGATTTCAGAAATTTGTGCAAAAAGCGACACGTAAAAAGCTAAAGGCTCAAGCATTAGATAAGACTGGAACACTGTATTGGTATCAAAATAAAATGGATATGAGAATTTCAGCATTTTACAAGGATTATAAAACCTTTGAATCTATCCCAGATTGGGGAGTAGATATGCCAATGATGAGTGATCCAGAGCCAGAATGGTACCCATTAAATCATGGTTATGATGAAACTAAGGAAAAGCTTTTTTTAGAAGTTCTTCAAGGAGCGGCAGAATTCAGAGGCGGTAAATGTCTATCAAATGAGTGGGATGGAGACATGTATACTAAAATAAAATGGAAATGCGCATTTGGACATGAATTTGAGCTAAAGCCATATACAGTTCTTAAAGCAGATCATTGGTGTGCTGAATGTTTACCGCCACCATGGAATTATGATGAGCAAGCTAAAAAGAATCCCTTCTTTGCTCAGGTATGGTATCCGAATCATGATATGGATGAAAAGAATTTCTATCCAGAAGATTGTTATAAAGATATTGTCGATTAAATTAAAAAAATAACAAATATTTTCTTAAGAATAAAATTTTTTCTCCACAAGCAGAATTAAATTAAAGTATGGTCTCATGATCCACCGAAAAGATGTCATTTTGTTAGGAATGATGGCTTTCACATTGGGCTTGTTCACCGTCTTGGAAGGAATGTTATTCAATTTATTTATTTTGGATGTTCTGGAATTAACATATTTTGAAATTGGTATCATGGTTTCTATATCTGCGGCTGTTGGAACAACATTTTTTATCATTTGGGGAGCTGTTAGTGATAATACCAGATCACGCTTTGGTCGTAGGCTTCCCTTCATCCTTTTGGGGGGGTTGAGTGTTAGTATTTTAATAATTTTGTTTTCTTTTTCAAATTCTCTGCTTCTGCTTATTATAATTGATGGCATTTTTATCGCAATCGAGATGAATGCATTAAGACCTGCTTTTCAATCCTTAGTCACGGATTTAACTGAAGTCCATGAACGAGGAAAAATTTCGTCGTATTTACGAATTAATAACTTAATGGGTGCTGGTTTTTGTCTTGTATTGACATTCTTTTTCATTATGGGTATTCGATCTCCAAAATTTGAAGCATCCATTGGGGTGTTAACCAGCGAAAGCTTCTTTTATATTTGCCTGATTTCCGGGGTATTTTTAATGATTATTCCTTTTCTTCTCTTTATTTTTATCAAAGAACCTTCAGTTGACACCCCTGTAAAAAAATGGCATTCAGAAATAATAAATACATTTAAGCTTTCTGAAATCAGGAAAGAAAAGGATTTTTTTTATTTTTTGCTCGGAAATGTACTGATTTATACAGGCTTGTTTTCTTTCATTCCATTTTTTTTTCCTTATTTCTTACGAAAATTTACACTAGGAGAAATGATATTGATTTTACCATTCTTGGGATTAGGTCTTTTATTAGGATTCATTCTTTTTGGTTATCTCAGTGACAAATGGGGGAGAAAAAAATTGACGATTTTTGGAAATTTCGGTGCAGTAATATGTTTTTTTACAATGTGGGTAAATGAAGTCTTATTAGGAAGTCTTTTTATGATTTGGTTGATTTTAATTTTTTTTGTAGGTTTAGGGGGTATTGGATTTGCTATTATCACTTTTGCCTGGGTCTTAGATTTAGTCCCATCAGAAAAACGAGCCCAATTCATGGGCTATAACAATATCGTTACTGGCTATTCCCAAATCCCTGGTGCACTATTAGGAGGATATATTGCATTCTATTTTGGAGTTCCTTTTGTATTTCTAATGGTTTGCATATTTTTTATTTGTTCAATTCTTCTTTTTCTAAAAGTAAGAGAAATTCTTATTGACAACATGGACAAACTTGGAAATTCGCGAACCAAATGAATGAGTTTTTGAATTAGTCTTATCAATGCAATGTTTATAAGAAGGAATAAAAATTTAAAATATAATTTATTTTCTAATTTAATTATTTGAGCTTCTTGACACATAATTAATAGGTTAAATTGCCATGGGATATACAATTACAGAGAAGATTTTAAGAGATCATTGCGATGAGAATGTTTCTGCTGGAGATTTCATATTAGCTAATATCGATAAATGTTTAGCAAATGATATCACAGCACCTATTGCAATTCAAGTTTTTGAGGAAATCGTTGATGGTACGGAAAAAGGGGTATTCGACGCTAAAAAAGTAATATTAACACCAGATCACTTTACGCCTAATAAAGATGTAGCTTCAGCAGAACAATGTAAGATTCTCAGAGATTTTGCCTACAAAAATAAAATAGTTAATTATTTTGAAATCGGGCGAGTTGGAATTGAACATTGTCTTATTCCAGAACAAGGACTTGTATCTCCCGGTGATGTTTTTATTGGTGCCGATTCTCATACATGTACTTATGGAGCTCTAGGAGCCTTTTCTACTGGTGTAGGATCAACAGATTTAGGTGTAGCATTAGCACTAGGACAATGCTGGTTTAAGATTCCCGAATCAATTAAATTTGTGTATTCGGGAAAACTAAACGAGTGGGTTTCCGGAAAAGATTTAATATTATATACGATTGGGCAAATAGGAGTAGATGGTGCTACATATAAAGCCATTGAATTTACCGGAGAAGTTATAAATAATTTGACAATGGCAAATCGACTTACAATGTGTAATATGGCAATTGAAGCTGGCGCAAAAAACGGGATTATAACTCTTGACAAAATTACCGAAGCTTACTTAAAAAATGTAGGAATTATGAATTTTAAAAAATATGAGAGCGATAGCGACGCAGAATATTACGATACGATAGAGTTTGAATGCAATAACATTGAACCCCAAGTAGCCTTACCACATTCACCAGAAAACTCTAAACCGATTTCCGAAGTGGATGCGATGAAAATTAATATCGATCAAGCTGTCATTGGGTCTTGCACGAACGGTCGCTTAGAGGATTTAAGAATAGCGGCTAAGATTCTTAAAAAGCAAAAAGTACATTCTAATGTAAGATGTATCGTTATTCCAGGTACTCAAAACATATATCTTGCTGCCATTAAGGAAGGATTAATTGAAGTCTTCCTTGATGCAGGAGCCATTATATCAACACCCACATGCGGTCCTTATTTGGGAGGTTTTATGGGGATCCTCGCGGCAGGAGAAAGAGCTATATCCACAACTAATAGAAATTTTGTTGGGAGGATGGGACACATAGAAAGCGAAGTTTTTTTATCAAGCCCAGCTATAGCTGCAGCTTCAGCAATCAAAGGCTCTATTACATCCCCTAAATATTTATGATAACGATAAAGGTGGAATTTTTGAGAGGAAAAGTAATAAAATATAATGAAAAAAATATCAATACTGACCTAATTATTCCGGCAAGGTACTTAATTAAATCCGATCCCGATTTTTTAGCAGAACATTGCATGGAAGATTTAGATCCTGAATTTAATCAAAAAATAAAAGAACTTGACGCAAAAATTCTAATTGCAAATGGTAATTTCGGATGCGGCTCAAGTAGAGAACAAGCTCCGATTGCGATAAAATCAGCAGGAATTAAATGTGTTATGGCTCCATCTTTCGCAAGAATCTTTTTTAGAAACGCAATCAATATAGCTTTACCAATAATCGAATTTAAGGATATTGACCTAATAAGTAATGAAGATGAATTAGAATTAAACCTTGAAGAGGGCCTTATAAAGAATTTAACAACCCATGAAAAGTTTATAATAAAAAAAATACCCGCATTTTTACAAGAAATTATATCAGCAAACGGATTAGTTAATTTCGCTAGAAAAAAAATTCTTAAAAATATATAACCTCATTCAAGGTTTTTGAAAAAAATCAACTTATAATGATTTTAGATTTTTCGCTTATATCTCTATACCATGCTCGCGAAGATTATTTAAATGCAAATTATAAATTATTTATATTTTAATTTTATACTTACTACCATTTATAACCATTTATTCTTGTATCTATATAGGAATGATCGAATTCGATAATTAAACATATTTAAGTAATTACCATTTCCGAAAATTTTGGGGGGAAAATTCTACTAAAAAAGGAAAAAAGACGAAAATCGATGTAAATAGATCGATTTCATTCAATTAATTTTAAATTCTATACAATAATTCCCTATCTATCAAAATACTAAAAAATGAAAAATAAAAGTAAGTGATTTGAAATTTCTTTCGAAGAAATTAGTAAAAAATTAGCAGAATTAATGAAAGATACAGAAGAGATGGAGCTTGTCGATGTTGATTTAGTCGCTGATTATTTAGAATTTCAAGTATTGCCCGGTATCGTAGCTAGCGCAGCGCAAGCCGTAGGATTACCAGTACCAGGGAAAGCTGAATGGACTCCTACTAAATTTTCGCTCGACTTGGAATTCCCCGGTGAAATTGAGACGATACAATTCATCCGAAAAAAAGGTAAAACGGTAACGATTGGAGGCGAAAAAGTACCTCCATTTTATAATTTTCTTGGATTAGATAAAAGAAATCCTAATCCTCCAGCAGTTACATACGATGTTTTTGATATGGGGTCGAAAATGATGCTTCCAAAACCAATTAAACTGGAATACGGCGAAGTCTTGGGAGATCCTGCGGCGTGGGCTAAGTTTGCTGTGGATAAGTTTAACGCTGATTTAGTAACTTTTCATAGTTTAGAGATTGACCCTGCTATGGGTGATGCTCCAGTTAAGCAATCTGTAAAATATTTGGAAAATATACTTCAAGCCGTAGATGTCCCCGTTATAATTGGTTGTTCTGGAAATAAAAAGAAGGACATTGAGTTATTTGAAGCCACAGCTCCCGTTACAGAAAGCGATGTTCTAATGTTATCGGCAGCCGATAAGGCTACATGGGAAGAAGTCATCCCTCTCGGTGTCAAGTACGATCATAATGTACTTCTCTGGACGAGTCTAGACCTTAACAATCAAATTAAAATGAACAAGGACGCTTTGGAATTAGGACTCCCCCGTAATAGGATCGTCATGGACCCTACTTGCGCAACAGCTTAAAGTTCTTAAATTTCTTAAGAAGCTGCGAAATTGGGTTACGGGATGGAGTATAGTTTCAGCATTTACCAAAGAATGCGTATAGCAGGCTTACTTGGAGAGACAGATCTTGCATATCCAATAAGCGGTGGAACAACGAATGCATGGGGCGCTAGAGAAGCCTGGATGTCAGAGAAACAAGCTCCAGAGTGGGGTTTGAGGCAATATCGTGGTCCAATTTGGGAGGTCATCAACGCACTTTCACTAACATTAGTTGGATTAGATTTGGCTATGATGTTTCACCCAGTAGCTGCGAAACACGTGAAAGACATAACTGCTCAATTCTTTGAAGTTGTTCCAAAAGAGTTGGACGAGAAAGGATATTATGATTGGGCTTCTGCAAATTTGAAGCGTTAAATCTTTTTTTTAAAATTTTTTTTTCTCATTTTTTGGTGCTTTTTTAAATTATAAAAAAAATGGAAGACATGTCGTCCATCCCGCCATCATCCCCATGGTAACGCCCCCAATTAAAAGGGTAAATTTTGTTTTAGCATCGTGCTTATTGTCGTTTATTAGATACCAGATACTTACAAACACGTCCAATATAGCTCCAAAAGAGACCATCGCAACGCAATAATAAATTGTCTTCTCGTGAGGATACTTCGCAGCGTTTATATCTTCTATCCTATTCAAATATTTGGGGTCGATACGCCCCGAAAAATTTATAAAATCAAAAATAAATATATCTGGCAATGGATCGAGGCACCAAATTAGAAAATAAATGAGAAAATTGAATAGGATTCCAAAAGCAGCAATAATGTAAAATACTCCTAAAATTAAACGAGGTTTTTGAAGATGATCCTTCATCCAATCGCTTTCTTCCTTTTTTTTGTAAGTTCTTAATCTAGATTGCATATAAATTTCCCTTAGCTTTAATAACGTCAAAATCCCTATAGATAACAATATAAAGAAAAATATGAACTTCAAAATTAATCTCCGTCAAATTCCGATGATGTATGAAGAAAAGAATGTTAATTCTTCCCTTCAATACTTAAAATATTGATATTAACATATAAATTTAAGTTTCAAATTTTCATAAAATATTATATTTATAAAAAAAGACAAGAAAAATCAAAAAAAGTTGCTCATAATATTAAATAATATTATTTTCTTGGAAGTTTAATAGTGTAATCGCTGAGATGATAAAAAAAAACAGGGATCTTCTCCTTTAGAGCAATAATAAACCCACATACAATGCACTTTTAAAAAAGGACATAATGGCTTCTTAAGGTATGCGTTATAGGTATAGTAAGATCTTAATATGACGGGATCTTTTTCATTTAATGGACCCATATATATACATCCTGGATGAAAGGGACATACTTTTGCAATTGAATATGGAATTTTTATCTCTTTATTCAAATTATTCTCTTGCTTTTTACCATAGTTGTATATGATTTCATGGAATGTTTTATATTTCGATTTTCCAAAAGCCTCATCAATATCTATCTTATTTATTATATTAATTTGATTTGAGAAATTTAAATTCTCATTAAAAGAAGTAATAACAATACCTTCTATTTCCTCACTCGTCAATTTAAAATAATCTTTATTTTTTCTAATCCAATTTACTTTTCCATCAAATTTTTTAATAAAATCCTTCAGAACCTTCTGTCTTTTAATAAAATTTTTAGAGGACGCATACCAATTGTCATACCAAATATTATAATCTTTTAATTCAGAAACCCATACTTTAGTACCTTTTTGAACTATTAAATCAATTTCGCCGATTGGTGTATCTATATCTTTTGCAATTATCTTACAATTCCTATCTATTAATTCCACCATTAATTTATCTTCAAATACCCATCCTTTCGTTTTGGGAGAAGTACTTATATCCCGAATTCGATCCGAAATGAAAATACTAATTAAGATGGAACTACCCCATAAACTTTTTCCATTAAAAACTAAAGGCCAAGGAGCTTCAATATCGGGTAAAGAAGATTCAGAATACCAATCCAATTCTTTTAAACGCCTATGAGCTTCTATTCGTAACGGGGACCGATAAGCTTCTGAATTGAGATTTGTTCCATATAGATGTTTTCTAAAAATATCAATAGTTTTTCTTAACTCTCTATATTTGAACATATATATTAGAATAGTTTTTAAGAAGTTATACCATGATTCGGAATGATTTGCCTTAGATCTATCCTTTAAATTAGTATTTTTTGATAATTTTTCTAAAAAATAATCATTTATGACTGGATGGGTTAAATCAAAAGATATGTTATTTTTGATACACCAGTTTATTACAGGAATCATTTGTATTGTATACGAAGAAAAGAATTCTTCTTGTTGGGGTGTTTTTTCTATTTCTGTTAATTTTTTCTCAACATAATTTATCGTATCATCTTTAACTTTTAATAGCTCTTTATATCCATTTTCAGTTGCATAAAAAATAAGGTCATTACGTCTTAACATATAGAGATAATAAATAAAAAGATCTCTATAATGTAATCTTTGGATGAATTTATACATATTTTTTGTTAATTTAGGTTCAATATCCTTTGGATAAGATGAAATAGTAAAATATTGATTCACAAAATAAGCTCCATTCAAGTCTGCGGGAGAATTTGCAAATGCGTTCAGAATATTATATTCACGAGTATAAAGAAGACTTGAATAAAAATCTCTAACTGGAATAGAGCCCTTTAAACTATGTAAAGATTTTGTTAGATTCTTAACTCCAATCTTATAAATTTCTATTGCATCATCAATTACTGTATATTCTTTCCGATAACAACTTTCAAATATAGAGCAATTTGCTCTAAGCTTACAGAATTGACAACGACATACACAATTTAGTTTATTACAATATGAGACATTATCTATGTAATTATAGTGTTTGCATTTTTTCATCCACAAACTATAAATTTTGAATGATAAATAAATATATAGATCACATTGATGAAAGTTTTCCCTCCAATATGGTGTAGAGAAAAAAATTGTACAAAATGCAATATACAAGAATGCAACGAAAAAACACTCGCATTATTAAAACCATATAGAGATGTCCATACTCCTTTTGACAAAAAACCATTCTTTGAAGTAAATTCTTTTGCGGTGTATTTTGGTTTTTGTCCAAAATTAGCTAAATTTTTTTTTGAATTTCCAACCATATCTCCAATACCCGTAGTATATTCAAATTTTATTAACATTACTTCTGGATTTCCAACTACAAAACCAATTCAAAGAATATTGCTTGATGTTTTAGTTCACTCTGGTCCTGGAGAACTAACAGATGAGATTTTTAAATATCGAGGTTTATATTTTACAAATGCTATGGCAGTCACAAGTAGATATGTCCTAACAGTAGGAGATAAAGAAGAGGAATATATTTTCAAGTTTGAAGAGAAGGAAGAATTTAAACAAAAAATGATGGAATTAGGAAAGAGATTAATAGAAAGTTCTGAAAAATTTCCTCCTACTAATAAAAAAGATAATTGTATTATTTGTTTTCTAAATAAAACTTGTAAGCATAGTAAAATTTGAAAAAAATTTATTTTAGAGTTAATATGAAGAAATATTGGGTAAAAAATTGCTTATCAATTATTTTTTCTACGCATTCTTTTTAGGTAACGATTAAATGTTCAGATAAAGACTTTTATCAGATGCTAATTCTTGTAGTTAATCCTATGCCCATTTATCAAAAGGTTGGAAATATTTTTCAAAATTGAGACTCCGACCTAAAAAGCTACAAGTGGAAGAAATTAAATAAAAATAGAGGATTCCTAATGATGCGGCTTTTCCATTCATAATGTAATAAGTATATTGTTTTTTAACATTAGATCTAAGTAATAGTCCTGTTTTAATTAAAACTCCCCGATTTAAAATACATATTAAATCAAATAGATTTTTCCATTTTTGGAGAGTAATCTCATTCATAAGCGTCTTCCATGTAGCACCTTCGTATGCAAAAACTATTCTTAATGGACGATTAATTACTGTTCCTGATATTATACCAGTACTAATCTCAATTTGAAGGTTTTTTACATTTATTAATTGTCTTCCAGCTTCATTTAATTTTTCTCGAGTTAAATTAGATTTTATTTCAATAACCGCAAATACACCTTCAGCTAGATAAGCTTCTCTTTCTCCAAAAGTTAATTTTGGAGCGTCTTCCCTGGTAACTATCGTCTCTAATTGTCCTGTTTTTAATCCTTTTGAATCCCATATTTCACCCGAATTAATTGATAATTTTAATGGTAATATTTTGGAAAGAAAATTATTACAAAAAAATTCTCGATTTGCACCCAAATTATTAGAGGATTTTTGTAGACCAGATCGGGTATAATCAGCTAGTAAAGAATTTGCAGAAGCTTCAAAATATTGAAATAATATTGGTCTCTTTTGTTGATCTGAATTCATTTTTCTATTTTTAATATTATTAACTTAAGTTTTGTAATCTGTAATTTTTGATAATTTTAATAATTTTAGTAAGAGATTTTTTGTTTACCTCCTAAGTGAAATTTCAAAGCTTAACATCAAATCGCGTCCTATTTTTTTTAATTGTTGGAATAT
>JAUWBH010000059.1 GCA_030605085.1 Promethearchaeota archaeon
CCCGTGAGCGGGTATTTCAAGTCGAAAAGCTCGTAAAGGATCATTTTAATTTTTTGTTGATAAGATAACAAATTCCACATTCTAATATCCCTTCCAAACCGCTTCCCGCATGCTAAGCACTTAATTCTATGAAATCTCCCATCTTCCACGTTATTAAATCCGTTATATGCAAGTGTACCTAAATGAGAGCATGGTTTTTGTGAATTAGATTTTGAATTCCGCTTTTTTGGACCGGAAAAAAAATTTATACGGATTTCATCTTCTAAATTAGTATAAATCGTCATTTTATTCCACCAATTTTTAACTTCTAATTAATAATGGGGAGAATTTCTATTTTAATGTTTCCCCGGAAGCTGGGGCGCCTAGCGGCCCAAAGAGTGATAGTTCAATTAACATGAATGGAACAGATCCAAAGGTTTAAATGACATCCATCTAAATTTTTACAAAATAAGTAAAAGAAAAAAAATTGTGTAATGACCTAAAAGGCATTAATGCCAAAATGAGTGTATTTTTAATTTTATCTTTTTGACTAAAATTTAAAAATCATAAATTTAAGACCGACAATAATCTTTGCTATATCAATATTATTTAGATATAAAAAATTGGTGCTGCAAAATGACGATTTATCTAAATTTAGAAGATGAAATTCGTATAAATTTTTTTTCCAGTCCAAAAAAGCGGAATTCAAAATCTAATTCACAAAAACTATGCTCTCATTTAGGTACACTTGCATATAACGGATTTAATATTGTGAACGGGGGGAGACCTCATAGAACTAAATGCTTAACGTGCGGGAAGCGGTTTGGAAGGGATATTGAAATGTGGAATTTATTATCTTATCAACAAAAAATTAAAATGATCCTTTACGAGCTGTTTGACTTGAAATATCCGCTCACAGGAGTAGCAAAAAGATGGGGAATTCCTCAAGAAAAATTAAGTCGATTTAAAAAATGGTATATCTCGCAAGTATTTCAACAGAATTCGGAGTTAATTGAACAGAAATTAAAAGCCCTTCCAAGAGGGGTTATTTTAGGTGACGAGACATACATGGGTCCTCTAGGCAATTCCAATGCAGAAATTGTATTTATCAACAATGATTATGAAACGCTTTCCACTGGACTCGTAGGCGAGGAGATCTAAAGGAATCGATTCTTAAAGCATTCGAAAAAATCCCTGAAGCGTGTAGGAAAAAGCTTAAAATCCTCATCACGGATGGAGAGCCTTCCTATAAATCAATTGCCAAACAATTCGGCAGTAAAGTAATCCATGTTGTCCAATTTCACAATAAAGATCAACGCGGAGAAATTATCATCAGCAAATACCAAAACTCGGTCCTCACTACTTGCATTATAAGATCTATACGCATTGGAAGGCTTTTTATCGCGATAAGCACGAGTTAAAGTTTAAGCGGGAGATCAAGTTCATTAAAGGGAAAGTTCAAGCAAAGAGAGGCAGACCTCGAAATTCAAATCAGGTTCAAAACAAGAACGCACGATGGCGGCAAAAATTGGAGAACTATCAATCCGATTCGTTCCAGAAAGAAGGTTCTGCCAAAGTCTATGTGAATTTCGAGACTAATAAATTATCAATGCGAGCGGGCACCAAGAAGTGGATGATTCAGATGCTCACCCCAATTTTCAAAATTTTTAGGGGAAAACACGTTACTACTAACTTGATAGAAAGCAAACATTCACAAGTAAAGGGGAATGGAGCGGGGAAAAAGCAAAGAGATGTGGAATACGGTCATCAATTATTCACGTTAAATGCGTTCTTCGTTGAATTCCACTATTTGCCGTTTACAAATCTGACGGGATGCCCCTTGTACAAGTATTTAATGATAGAAAGTAAAAAAAAAGAATTGGGGTATAGAATCCTTGAGGGCAAGCGAAAATCCATTCAAACCGTTTTAATCGCATTCGACTAAAACTTTAAATTTCTTTATGACCTAAAAGGCATTATACCCGAATTTTCACATTTTTACTTTTTTTCCAAGATTTTATATAATAGTTCTATAATTTCATGTAAAATACAGTATTCTTATTAACATTTATATAGACCTTTGTAATTAATATATAATTAATTAAAACATTTAATAAATACAAAAACATCAAATAATTTTATAAATAAAATAAATTATGGAGAATTAATGATGAGTTCTACAGAATTAGATGAAAGTGGATGGGGTACCGCTTCTACATGGAAAATGCTTTCTTATTCGTTTGGTTATCTAATTGGGACCGCTTTAGGAGGAGCATTTTTCGTTGTTGTCTTTTACTATTATGAAGTCGAACTCGGCATGAATGTGGCATTATTAGGCTTGGCAATAGTAATATATGGAGTTTATAACATGTTCAATAATCCACTATTCGGCTACTTGACAGACAGACCTTTAAAATGGACTAGAAAGTGGGGAATGCGGTTCCCATGGATAATGATCGGGATTTTTCCGACAATAATTTTGTATTATTTTCTATTTGCGGTTCCCGAGACTTTTCTTGGCGATGACTGGGCATTATTTTGGTGGTTTTTAATTATCGCCTGTTTATTAGACACATTTTATTCGATTTTTCTACCACAAATACATGGTGGCGTAGCGAACCATTTTCGAACGGAGTTTGAACGCAGGAAGTTCAGTGCTATAAACAATACTATTCCAGGTTTATTAGCTGTTCCTTTAGCTATTATTATACCGCTTATTATTGTGTATGGGGATAGGGGGAGTTTTATTTTAGCAGCTTTTATTACAGTAATAGCTTGGTTAATTTTCGCTTTTTTACTGATTCCAGGTGCACGAGAATCTGAACAATTAAAAGAATCTTTCATTAAGGGATACGAGACTTCCGGAACTAAGACATTTTGGAAAACGATGAAAACTGGGCTTGGACGGAGAAACTTTGCGGTATCTCTTACCGTTCTCGCCTTAGTGAGCACCGCAGGAGCTTTATATTATGCTTCTGGTATCTATTTCATGAAAGACATCGTAAGATTGCCTTTAATATATTCGATTTACACTACTTTAGCAGCTTTTATTGGTTTTATAATAGCAGTACCCTTATGGACTAAATTTGCTAAGAAAAAGGGATTTAAAAAAACATACACACTAGGTTTGTTGATGATGGCATGTTCTTACCTACCCGTTTTATGGATAACGACATTAAACGAGGCTATCATATTTGGTTTTATAGGCGGTTTTGTTGCATCGTGCGCTACTATAATGTATGCGCCGATTGTATCGGATTGTTACGATGATGTCGCTACAGTGACAGGAAGGCGGGATGAGGCTACACTCCAGGGGATTAGAAACTTTTTCTTCCGTATTGCTATAGTCGTCTTTGGTCCTATAATCGCAGTTGTACATATTATATATGGATACAATCCAGATCCGAAAGCTACGCAAACAGCAATGGCTATATGGGGTATACGCGTTCACATGGGGGTTATACCAATGATCATTACATTTATCGCGTTTTTGATTGTGTGGAGATTTTATGACCTTGAAGGTGCAAAGAAGCAAGAAATGATCTCCAAATTGAAGGAAATGGGTTTTTAATTGGTTTCGCTATTTAAGATAGCTTTTTTTTTTTAATTAATTCTTTTTTAATCTTATAATATAGAATAAATGACCTTAATATAGTGTAAATGAGATTTTTATAATGAAATCCAAAAGCGAGCTTTTAATTAAAGCATCCCTCCAAATAATTTCGAATCCAGACTTATTGTAAAATCTTCTCTGATATATATTTGAGTTGAAAAATAACTTGACAATATTTTTATTAAGTGCCAAATTTCTGCGGCTTTTAACTTAACATGATATTTATTGAACAAGTGATCCTTTATTTCTTGTGTTGTAAAATAATCTTTTTCTCCCTTTTGATCGTTTAATTCCTTAATAGAATCTGAGAGAGTATAGATTTTTTTAATTTCGTTCCTTGATGTTGCTAGAAAAGATTTGAAATCTTCGTGAATAAAGAATTTTTGTACTATTTTTTTCTCGTTTATTATTGAGCTTTCTTTGAATTTTTTAGGCCTAATAATCTTGTTTCTTTCCACAATAATATAATCTTTATATGAATTTTTTTCTTGTTCGTATTCTTCCCTTGTCATTAGCTTAATATAAAAATTGAAAGACTCTTTAAAAATGTATGAAAAGTATTTTAAAATATGTTCCTTTAGATCTTTCAAGTAGTAATCTATTATGATTAAAATTTTTTCGCCTCTGAAGCTTCCATATAATACTGTAGCAATCGTAACGATACTGATGTTCTGTTTAATCTTCTCTACATCTATCTCATCAATTAATTGATTTAATTCGTCTGTTGGTTGCGGAATAGAAAACTCAAAATCTACAGCCGTATATCCTCGAACTATAAAATTAGTATCAATATGTGCTTCAAAAGCGTGTTCACAAATAAGTTTCTTGGGAATGTGAATTGTAGTAAGTTTTTCTTTATTCATAATATCAATTGGAACATATACGGCCTTTTTTGTATTACATTTAGGACACACACAAACTACACTTTTTTGAGGATTTATCATTTAAAAAATAACACCATAATTAAAAAATTAGTATCCCAACTTAATTTGAAAAATTAATATATGATCTATCCCTATTTGGATTAATAAAATTATGCTTTTTATATTTTTGTGATATATGTAAAGATGCTACCATTAATCGATTTTGGATTTCAATTCAAGCCTATCCATCTGAAGCAATATATGGGTGTGGGGAGCAATATTCTGAATTAAATTTAAGGGGGAGAGAAATTCCTCTGTGGGTTGAAGAACAGGGGATTGGAAGGGGTTCGCCACCTATTACAGGGGATTGGTATACTACATATTACCCCAACCAAGTTTTGTATCATCCAATAACTATTTTTGCCATGTTGAAGCAACAAGTTATTCAAAATTTAATTTTGAAGATGAAGATTTCCATAGATTACATATGTGGTGTATCCCCGAAAGAATATTAATTGGTAAATTTAACACTTCACTTGAAGTCGTTAGTAAATTATCAGAACATTTAGGTCGTCAACCAGAGTTGCCTGATTGGGCATATGATGGGGTATGGCTTGGAATACAAGGAGGACCCGAAATTGTAGATCAAAAAATAAAGCGTGCTGTTGAAAAAGGCGTTAAAATTGCTGCTGTGTGGTGTCAAGATTGGCAAGGGGTTCGCATGCTACCTTCAGGTAAACGATTATTTTGGAATTGGGAATATGATAATAAAATTTACCCAGATTTACCAAATTTTATTAAAAAATTAAAAGAAAAAGGAATCAGATTTCTTGGATATATAAATTCATTCTTAGCGATGGATGGTGACCAATACAAAGAGGCTTCAAAAAATGGTTTTTGCATAAAAGATCAAGAAGGAAACGATTATAATGTTCCAACAGATAGTCAAGAAGCAACTTTGATCGATTTATCGAACACTAAAGCGATTGAATGGATTAAATCAATAGTAAAAAAAAATATGATTGAGGTTGGACTTTCGGGATGGATGCATGATTATGGGGAATATCTTCCAACAGACGCAGTATTACACTCTGGAGAGGATCCGGAACTTTTTCATAATAAATATCCTGTTATTTGGGCTAAAATTGTATATGATGCTGTTAAAGAAGCTAACAAGTTAGGAGAAATTGTATTCTTTACCAGAGCAGGCTATACAGGAACGTCAAGATATACAACATTAGTTTGGGCGGGAGATCAACTTGTCAATTGGAGTATGGATGACGGATTAGCATCGGTTATTCCTGCGGGAATCTCGTTAGGTATATGCGGTATAGGCTATTTCCATTCTGATATCGGTGGATTTCATACGTTTCCAAAAATCACTAGGGATAAGGAGATATTTATGCGGTGGGCTGAGTTGGAGGTTTTCAGTCCTGTTATGAGAACTCACGAAGGTGTTAATCCTAATTTGAATTGGCAATTTGATTCTGATGATGAGTGTCTTGAACATTTAGCTAAAATGAGTCGAATTTACTTTCATCTTAAACCCTATTACAAGCATATATCTAAAAAATACATAGAGAGTGGTTTACCTCTTATCCGAGCAATGTATTTGCACTATGAAAACGATCCTGGAATCCACAAAATTAAATATCAGTATTTATTAGGAAGAGATTTGCTCGTTGCCCCAGTAATTAAGCTGAAACAAATTGAATGGAGAGTGTATTTTCCCAACGATTTATGGGTTCATGTTTGGTCCGGTAAAGAATATGGTAAAGGTTGGAAAGAAATAGATGCTCCAATAGGAGAACCACCTGTGTTTTATCGAAAAGAATCGAAATTTAGGAAGCTCTTTGAACAATTAAATAATATTAAACGAATTAAAAGATTGTAATTACAATGCGAGAAAAAGTAAAAAAGTTGATAAACAATTATATTCAGAAATACAAAAAAGAATATAGAATAGAAACTATAGAAAAGCCGCTTATCGCCTTTGCAAATGCACACGATCCACTTTTTTTAGAATTAAAGAAAATTATAGGCGATTCTCATAAACTTCCTAGGGAATTACTGCCAAATGCCAATTCTATAATCTCATATTTTATCCCGTTTAAAATGGAAATTGTTCAAAGTAATAGTAAAGGTGAAAGATGTTCCGAAGAATGGGTTCTTACCTATATTAAAGTAAATAAGTTAATTACGGATTTAAACGATTTTTTAGCGTACAAATTAAAAAAGTTAGATTTTGATTCAATAAATATCCCGCCGACTCATAATTTTGATAAAAGTAAATTAGTTAGTTATTGGTCCCATAAGCACGCTGCCTATATTGCGGGATTAGGTAAATTTGGTTTACATAAAATGTTAATAACTGATAAAGGATGTTGTGGCAGGCTAGGAAGCTTGATAACAACAGCCAAAATTAAAGCATCAGAAAGAAGAAATAATGAGTATTGCCTTTATTTTTACAATAAATCGTGTAAAAAGTGTGTTGAAAATTGTATATTTGGTGCTTTAAAATTAGGTACTTTTGATAGACATAAGTGTTATTCGGTATTAAAAGACAATGGTAAATTTTATTCAAAGTTTGGTTTAGCTGATGTATGTGGTAAATGCGCGTGTATCGTCCCTTGTTCTTTAGAAAATCCTGTAAAATCAGCAGAATAAATTTTTAAATACAATGTCATTTAATTATAGTCTAGACCATTAAAATGAATAAAACTATACTCACTTTATTTCAAATAATAGTATCAACGATGTTGTGTTGAATTATTTGTGGCATCAGTCCGAATGCCTCTATCCCATCAACCGAAACGGAATTTGGGAATGCTTTTCTCAAGATGTTGTATCCCGCATTTACATCTGCGTTAATAATCGTTCCGTTTGAAGTTCTAAACAATCCTCTTGAGATTCTTCTTCCTAAATATGTATCGTGTTTTTTAATTTCTTCATTGTCTAAGAAGCTACATTTTGATGTGTAAGATTCGTCATCCGTTTCAAACTGTATTCCTACTAATTTCGATTTATATTTGATTTGTTGTAGTAATTTATGAAAAGGAATTTGAACGAAATTTTGGTTATTTTTCTTTCCTATTTTAATTTTTTGTTTCCAACCATGATTGTATCCAATTACGATCGTTCCAATATTATTTTGAACGCAATAATCTACGATAAATCGCGAAATTCGATGAAATAATGTAGTAATCTTATTATTTCGTTTCAAATGTAATTTCATAATTCTTTCTGTATCCTGAAAATTACCTTTTTTGGTTTCAACGCTTCTGTAATACGCTAATTGTTTGTTGTAAAATTGATTTATGGATTTTAAAATCTTACCTTTAACAACAATCGGCTTTTTACCGATATTGTTTACCGCAGTTATAAGATTGTTCAATCCCAGATCAATTGCTAAAATATTAGCTTGATTTAATCCTAAATTCTGTTCTTCTTTTTCGTACACGATTTCTATTTTGTAATTTATTCCTAACGGTACAATTCTTATTTCTTTTAATTTATTTTGAATCCTTGTTTTTATAGGTTTGAGATTAACTCTTTTAGGAAAGTAAAGATAACCATTCTGAATTCTACATTGTTGATTTGTAAAAATAACAATAGACTCTCCGTTCTTTTGTTTGTATTTTGGAATCTGTGGTTTTCTTTTATATTTATGAGAATTTACTTTATAATCTTTATTAGCTCTAAAATACGATTTCCAATTTCTTGAAACATACTTAAGAATCTGCTGAGATGTTTGAGAAGGTAAATTTTCATACGCTTCTTTGTGTTTAAGAATGAAATCCAAATCGTAATAAGAAAGAATATTACTCAAATGAAAGAAATCTTGTCTAAAGTACCAATTAGCTAAATTGTATAAATTTTTGGCTTTATGACACAAATTAGATAATTTCATCGAAGATTTTACTTGAACAATCTCAGTTAATCTCATCCTATTAAAATTAATTTGTCTCCATTAATGTTATCAAATAAATATGTAATATATTAATCTTTACATATAGTTTTGTAGTAATATTATAAAATGAGTGTATTCTTTATATTGATTATAGATTGTTAATTTACTAATTTATTAAAAACGATCATTATTACATCCTGATAATATCAAATGATATAATTTTTATGTAATGTATTCATTTTCTCTTTTTATAAAAAACATTTGCACTAAATTGGAGTGTTAAAATATGATATTTGAATACATTTATATGATAAGAAATGGTTCTGTGGGAATAAACTACGAAAGTAAATTAATATTTACAATAGTTTCTTTCATAATATGCCTATATGATTGGAAACAGAATAAGCGAAAAGATTATTTCTGGATTTTCTTAATAGGGTCAATTTTTTGGACTTTGGTTGAATTGAGCTTACATTTATCAGGAACTCGAAAAATGGTCCCGCCTTATTTATTCGGTGCTGAAATTCCAAGGTTTTTTGGAATCCTACTACAAGGAACATTCGAAGGTGCTTTTATGGGTGTATTGGGAGTGTTTTTTGGAGATAGAATGATGAACCCTGAGACTCGTAAAAAATACATTGTTATTTACGCCGTTGTTCTAAGTTTATTACTCGGCTCAACATTATTACAAAGAGTTCCAACTAAAGATGTAGGTGGAGACGTTGCTTCAAGACGACAAATGTTCGGGATCACTGGTACAATCTTTTTATTGTCAATAGTAGCAATAAATTTAATTTGGTTATGGAAAAGAGCCAATAAAACCCAGAGGAATAGGATCATTTATATGTTCATAGTAATGTTCCTGTTTACAACTGTTTGGACGATTGGCGCATATATAGCAAATACTCGTTGGATTGAAGTAGGGGTTGCACCAGATAATTTAAATGAAGCATCAGATAATTTAAGACAAGCTCCACCATTATTAGGGTTTGCCGCTTTAAATTATAATAATGCAATTGAATTCGCCAGCGCATATGTACTATTCATCATAATTCCGTACGAGTTGAAACTCATAAGAATTGATAGTGAAATATTGAAAAATGATGAATTGGTTTCCAGATAAGCTTAAGGTTATCAATTTTATTAAAAATGTTAAATAGTATTAAAATATTTTAATAAAAATTGTTTATGTGAAGGTTGCATCCATGTGCCTTATTCATGAGGGCTAAAACCTGTAGCCTCTATCGAGTAGGTGTTTAAACCATTCCCGACTACTTTAGTCTTCTGAAAGGTATCCACATCCTATTAGGCGTGGGCTTTCAGCCATATTCTCCGGCTCTCGATACGAGAGGTTTTTTCCACAAGTGAGGGAACTCCTCAGAAAAAAAACTAAAGGAGACTTCCCATTTATCATAACGTCAATTAGTAAAGGGAACACTAAAACGCAAAATAAACAAAGTTTAATAAAATTCTTTAACAATTTTTAACAAATTTAATAAAATTAATGATGATATTACGCAAATTTTTTTTGATAAAAATTAAACTCAAATTATTATTAATTCTAGATTATGAGACCACCTAGACTATTAAAATGAATAAAATGGGATTCAAATTATTTCAAATAATATTATCAACGATTTTTTGTTGTATTATTTGTGGCGTTAGTCCGAATGCCTCTATCCCATCAACCGTTACGGAATTTGGGAATGCTTTTCTACTCCGAAAGGTCGTCGTCCAGAACTGCGCCAGACGGACTTTCAGTTATACTCTTCTATTCTCGATACGAGAAAACTTTTCTACTATTGAGGGAACTCCTCAATATATTAATATTGAGTTAAAGTATTTAAGCGTCTATAGAGTAAAGTTTTTCTGATTTACAGTAGTATTTTCGAAATAATTACAAAAATAATATTATTTGACAATATTGGGTAAAATTTTATTGATTTTTTTGACTATATGTTGTATTTGTAAAAAGAAAATGGGTATTGATGATGGTGGTTTAATTTATTTTAAAAAACGCCCTTCTGATTTAGAGTGGGAAGAAAGAATGAGAAAGATTCAGGGTACCGGACATCCGCCGTATGCTGAATGGTTTTGTAGTGAACATTACGAAAAAGCGAAGGAATTAAGTCGTTTAACGATTGATGACGCCTTGAATAAATTAAAGCTTTAAAATTCTAATTGAATAATTGATTAGACACAATTAATCAGCATTTTAACCAAAATAAAAGAAAATTGAATTTATTATTAAATCAATCGTAAAACTCGAATAATTACATGATTTTCTCCATAAATTTTTCCTTACGTTGGACTTTCGATTGAGAAAACGCAGTAATTAGATTTTCCATTTTATTTTTTCTATTGGTATCAAGATCTAAGGAAATTATAACACCTGCATCAATAACTTTTGCTAATATCTCTTTTCCTTTCTCTGTTCGTGTGATTACAGTAGTGTATTTATCAGGTGAACCTAGTCCTCCAAACGAAATATCAGCATAAATATTAGTAAAATCGCTGCATGCGTTACAAGCAAGGCGCATATAATCGTTTAAATGGTTAAAAGGGATATGTATAACTTTCTCGCCAGTCCCTACATCTTTAAGTTTTAGGATTAAATCTTCTTTAATATTTATTTTTTTAATATCAGTAAAGTTTATATTAAAATCTTTTTCAAATTTTTCAATTTGAGTTCTTTCGAAAAGGAAATTTTCATAACAAAATAATCCAAGGCAGATCTCAATATTCTGACTTGGTGTAACTCCAAGATCTTGCATGCATCTAATTGTATAAAGTTGACAAGGCGTTCCAACAACAGCTAATTTTTTGAACTTATAATGGTTTAATTTAGATATTGAATGCGTATACGTACAAAATTTCTGGATTTCGTCCAATTGAGGAGATATCTCCAATTTTGCCCCAGAAGCCTTAAGTAAAGCATCTCTACTATTTGTGAATGTAGCTTCTCTCGAAAAAGGAGCTTCTGCTTTAGATACGATTGCTCCGTCAATTAATTTTTTCTCAATTAAATAGTTTATAATTGAGTTTACAACGCCTCCGTCTGTACCATATTTTAGGAAGTCTTTATCTGTAGCTTGACACGAATAAATTTCTTCGTAATTACCTAGTGGCATAGAAGAAAAATCAGAAAATTTATACGTTTTATTAAGTTCAGCATCTAATATATGTGTCTGAGGGCAAATATAATAACATATTCCACACTCAAGACATTTATCTTTATTGATATATTCTGGAGGAGAATAAGGATCCTTTAAACCAATAACATCGAATTCTGCTGAACTGCAGAAGGAAACGCAGCCGCCACATTCTTGACAAATTCCTTTTTTATGGACCTCTTCAATTAAATCTTCAAATGTTTTTGAACTCATAATAAATGAATATCTTTTTTATTTATTGTTTTCATATAAGCTGATTGTTTTGCATTTTTTTCTTTTAATCTCTCCAATTCTTTCTACGAGGGGCTGTCCTGGTTTGATATCTTTTAAAGCTTTGGACTTAATCAATTTTGCTTTGATGGCACCTTTGAATATATCATCCCCTTCTTTCGTACGTGTAATTACTGAAGACCAACCACCTTGAGAACCGATCGATCCAACAGAAATATCCGCATAATCAGAGGTTAGATCTTCACAAAAATGACAATTATCCCGTGCATAAGATTGGACTTCTTTTAATTCAACGGCCATCTCTTCCCCAGATTTTAGATTAATAATGAATTTACCCTTATCTATATTCATTTTGGTTAAATTTTGTATATCTTGTTCGAACTTATCCTTTACCAGATTGATGATGCTCTCATAGCTGAAGGACTCCATGCAGAACAATCCAATCGTATATTTTATGTTCTTGAAAAAGGGTAACCCACTAGGGAATAGGTTTCCTTTAGCAATCGCTTTCATCATACAAGGAACTCCTACGATCGCAATCTTTTCGTATTTTTTCGTTTTGTCAATTATTGATAAAGAGGGAGAATTGGCGTATTTAGTTCCACCAGTTTTATACAACTCTTTTACATCGTCCACGATTATAGGTTCGGGTCTCCATAAATCTTTTGAATGTTGAACCGCAACAATTGCATCTACTAAGTTATTTGTCAATAAATACTCAAGTAAGGAAGTTACAATCCCTCCATCTTGTCTTACTTTTATAATTTCTTCTTTTGTAGTAGTACCTGAATATGCGTTTATGTATGCCCCTATTTTATCAGACCATTTCAATTTCTTATCCAACCTTTTTATGCTCTTATAAGCTTGGTTAATTAAAAAGGAACGAGGACAAACCGTAAAACATAATCCGCACTTCATACAAGTTTCTTCGTTAATCTCTAAGTTATCTGCTGTTGTGGTAATCGCATCGACAGGACATACAGAAGAACACCATCCGCATTGACAGCATACTCCTGCATCAAAAACTATCGAAACAGGTTCAAAATAATGTTCAACAAAATCTTCAGAAAGCTCTTTGACTTGATACCTAAAAAAATACTCTTTTTCTTCGACTTCTTTTTCTACTCCCTTTATTTTTTTTTATTACTTTTTTAACTTTTATTTCAACAAGTTCTTCCACATAACCTTGTTCTTTTAAATAAATCACATCCCTTATCACATTCTCGGGTGGAAAATCTATTATTTTTTCAGCAATTTCCTCTAAGAATAAAGGATCTAATCCTCTCATTTTTTCTAAAACTAATTTTCTTTCAGTTTCAGCGTCAATCATTTGATCTAAAATGTCATAGAACTCGTTTTCACTATATTTACCTGTCTTTAAAATTTCATCTTTAGCTTCAAAAAAAGCTCTAACTTGAAAATTTTCTGCCGCCTTATAAGTCGCTTCCATTAAAGCTTTAGGCGACAGCTTGTCGAAATTCTTATTATTTTTAATTTGAACCATATTTCCATCATTCTTTATAATTCTTTCAAAAAAATATAAAAAAACACTAAAAACTTTTAAAAACCCCTTACCCTAGCATGGTTAGTCATCTTGTAACTAAAATTTTTTTACAAGAATCATTCAACAGGGGTAGTTAAGACTTTTTTTACTTCTGATTTTTGTGCGGTTTCAAGTGACTTGATCGGATTTGGTCCAGCCCTATGAACCTTTTCTACTGCGTCTTCAATGCTTTTTACTAATTTCTGTGACTCCGCTCCACTTAGCCAATATTGATTAATTCTCTGATTTCCGAATCCCCTACGATCTAATATTCTATTTGCCAAATCCACGTGTGTTTGAGCTTTAAAATTACCATTTTTGAATTGACACTCGTTTGGTCGTCAACCTACAATCATAACTCCGTCAGCTCCAGATTTTATAGCGTATAGTAGGTGTTTCACATCAATCCTACCAGTGCATCTTAGTTTAACGATTTTTACTTCTGGAGTATATTTTAAACGCGACATCCCAGCCAAATCTGCCGCACTATAGCCTCATTTTAAACAAGCAAACATAATTATATTATAATTATTTTCCATTTTTTGTACACCTCTATATAGTTTAAGATTCAAGTAAGGCAGAAATTTCAGAGTATAGTTGATTGTCTCTATAATATCGAATATCTATTGCTATTGTAGGACAACAAGTCGCACAAATTCCACATCCATCGCAATTTATTTCGTCTACTACAGCGCCTTCTGTATCAACCATCTTAATGGCACCTTTAGGACATTCTTTTTCGCATCTGCCACAGATTATACAAATGTCTTTGTTGACTTCGGCAACTATAAGTTCTATGTCAACTTCTCCTGGAGAAGTTAGTTCGGCTACTTTACTCGCAGCGGCTCGTGCTTGGGAAACCGAATATGCAATATTTTTCGGACCCTGAGCGAATCCCGCGATAAAGATACCTTTAGTTTTAGTCTCTTGTGGCATTAGTCCAAAATGAGATTCCGTAAGGAAGCCATACCGATCCGCATCTAAATTTAACACTTTGGCAATTTGCTCCGTGCCTTTTGACGGTAACGCAGCAGACGATAGGATTACTAAATCAGCGTCGATGTTAATAATCTCATCTGTCAAAGACGAATAGACTCGAACTTTTACATTCTTAGTTTCAGTGTCCTCGCTAATTTCCCCGACTTTTCCCCGAATCATTTTGATACCTGCTTCTTTAGCACGCTGATAATACTCCTCAAAGCCTTTTTCATTCGTTCTGATATCAATGTAGCAAATCGTAATGTTAGCATCAGGAAACTCTTCTAAAAGCAATCGACCGTTTTTAAGAGCCAACATACAACAAACGCCGCTACAATAGGTTCTTTCAGTTTCCCGACTTCCAACGCACTGAATAAATACAATTTCTTTAGGTTTCTTATCGTCCGAAATTCTATGCACATGTCCCTCAAGTGGGCCATTAGGAGCCAACATTCGCTCTAACTGTGGTTGCGTAATGACATTTTCAAACTCCCCGTACCCATATTCGCCAAAAGGTTCATAGATATCCCAACCAGATGCAATGATAGCCGTGCCCACTTTAAAATTCATTTCTTTCGGTTCTTGACTGAAATCTATGGCATCTAATTCGCACGCTTCAACGCAACTGAAGCATTCAACACACGCGTTTCTATTGATGTCGTATACAAAAGGAACCGCTTGACCAAACGCAATATCAATTGCTTTTCGCGCTCCTAGATATTCGTCAAAGTAATTCTCACAATAAATAGGACAGACCTCTGTACAAGCTCCGCAACCGTTACAATCGTCGGTAGTGTATCGCGGCTTCAATTCAACAGTTACATCGTAATTCCCGACATATCCTTCTACTTTTTTCACTTCAGCGTAACTTATAATTTCAATATTCTCGTTTCTGTTTACTTCTAGCATTTTTGGACCGCAAATTCATATCGCGCAATCGTCAGTAGGGAAGGTTCTATCCAGTTGAGCCATTCTACCTCCAATAGTAGATTTTCTTTCGACTAGATAAACTTTAATTCCCTGATTAGCTAAGTCCAACGCAGCGTTCATACCAGCGATTCCGCCACCAATAACTAAAGTAGCTTTTTCGACTGGGACAGTTTTGATTGGAACCACTTCTAAGAGTTTTGATCGTGCAATACCGCTTTTTACTAGAGATTTCGCTTTTTCTAAAGCTTCTTCCTTAGTTTCCGTGACCCAAGAGCAATGTTCTCTTACATTTACCATTTGAAAGTAGTAGGGATTTAAATCTGTTTTCGCGAGGGTGTCTCGATAAATGGGTTCGTGGGTTCTTGGGGTTCAAGCAGATGCTACTATTCTAGTTAAATTTTTTTCTTTGATATCTTCTATAATTTCATTTTGCGCAGCGTCAGTTCATAGAAACGCGTTAGCTTTCGAAATTATCACATTTTCGTCTATTTCCTTAGCATATTCTACTAATTTACCGCAATCAACTTTTCCTCTAATATTTATACCTCACTGACACGCGTAATATCCGATTCTCTGTTCTCCGTCTTCATTCCGTTGATTATGACTTTTTTCCATCTTTAGTTACACATCCACCTCGTATTTTCTATACAAAATTGTATGTTCTTTTATTTCCATAACTTCTTTTAATTATAGATCTTTTAAAATTCCAAATTTTTATATTTATCTCGAAATTTCTTTATTTTTTAATTAAATAGTATTCAATATTAAAATTTTTATATCTTATTATTTATTAATATAGGCAAATTTTGGGGAAATCACGATCTAATTGGATCATTTTGTATCTAATCTTTGATTTATAATGAATTATTTTTGGGAACCGAATACAGATCATTTAAAAAATGATCAAGTTCCTATATTTCTGACTTTTCCAACTATTTTAATTACATCTCGATTGTAGAAAAATTTAGGAAAAAGGAAATTCTACAAGTCTTTTTGTCGAATTTCGATAAAAACCAATTCAATTTTCTCTGTGTTGGGAAATTTTGCCGATTTACTGTTATGTATTTCGTTAATTTGATCCTATCCGATAATTTTATAAACATCAATGTTCTATTATGATAATAATTGAATTAGTTTTTGAATAGAACCTTTTTTTAATGTTGAATCAAAATCAAAAAATCCTTCCAAAGGAAATTTATCAGAAGCGTGAAAGTTTAGGTTTAAGTAATTCAATTCAGATGTTATCTGAAATAATAGACTCACGCGAAGATAATAAAATCAGAAAAGATGCTATAAATTGTTTAGGAAAAATTAGCGCAAATTCAAGCGCAGTAAAAAAAGAATGTTTTGAAACCTTAGAAAATTTGTTAATTTCCGATGATAATATTGAGATAAAGTGTGAAGCAGCAAAATCCCTAGGAAGGACAAAATACGAAAAAGCCCTAAAACCACTAAAGTGGATAATTGAGCAGGAATCAACTGATACTGAAGTCAAAGCTGCTTCTTTAAAGGCAATATCAAATATAAGATTCGAGGAAGCTGAAATTAATCTTTTTATCAAAGAATTAGACACTAACGATTACTCAATTAAAGAGTTTATTAAGAATCAACTAATAACGACAAAACCCGAAATACTCATTAAATCACTGTTAGAATCGCTAAGAAATGAAGATTATCGCGCGAAACATAAAAACGATATTATAGCATTAATTGGGTTAGAGATATTAAGCGTAGATGTCTCTTTTGAAGATATTAGTTATATTAAGGTAAAATATCCAGAAATTATATTAATGCTAAAGGAAAATAAAAGCAATTTATTGGAACATATCGTACAAAATCTAAAGGAAAAGCATTCTGAACTAATGGAAAGCGCTTTAACTATATTAAAATTATTAGGAAGTGAAACGAACGAAGAGCTAATTGCTTTCTTAAATAACGACGATTTTATAGTAAAGAAAAATGCAACACAGTTGATTGGGAAGCTACAAATCAAAGAGAGTGTAGGTTCGTTATTAGAAAATTTAGATGATATGTACGAAGAAGTCAGTAAAGCAACAATTGAGGCACTGGGAGATATTGGTGATTTAACAGCAGTTCCTGAATTATTAAAAGTGCTAAACATTGAAGACATTCATTACGAATATTTAGATTTAGATATGAAATGGATAATTGTAGACGCTATAAAGAAAATTTATTTGCAAAATAAAGATGCTTCGTTTGATTATTTAAATTCGGCTCTGAGCACAAATAACGACGTATTAAAGGAAAGCGTTGCTCATATTTTAGGGGAAATCGGTTACGACGACTTAGTTTTTCCTTTAATTGAATTATTAAAGGAAAAAAATTTAGATACTCGTAAAAACGCAGCTATCGCTTTAGGAAAAATTGGAAATAAGCATGCTATAGATCCTTTAATAAAAATTTTAGAGGATAAATATACCTATTGGCTTCTAAAAAAGGTTGCAATTGACGGTATCTATAATATTTATGTTAAAAATTTGCATGTCGAAGGAGAGAGCATTTCGGAGCCGAGTAGATTTTACATCAGGAACAGGGCAAAATTAATTGAACATTTAAATTATAATCTGGACGAAAATTACAAAGTAAAACTAAGTATTATTAAATTTTTAGAAGTATTTGGCGATAATACTGCCTTAAATGCTCTATTAAAGCAAGTCAACGATTTTTATAGGATAGTTAGAATAGCTTCTTCAAATGCTATAAAGAAGATTGAGAAGCGACTTGAACTAGAGAACGAATCAAATTGAGATTTCTCAAATATTTTTTTCTAAAAATACCAAAGTGAGATTTTCGTCAATTTTTTCTCTTTTAAATACTTTATATCTTAGTTTTTCGTATAAATAGAGGTTTTTCTTGCTCTTATGACCTGTAAATAATTCAAATCTATTAACATCTACGAAGCTCGATTCTATTTTTTCCATTAATTTCGTACCTATTCCTTGATTATGAAAGTCTGGATGAACAATCAGCCTTCCAATATTACAAGTGTTATCTTCCTTATATGCCCTCACAGAGCCTACTATTTTATTGCCAATAACAGCTTTAAGAAATATATACTCAGAGAAATCGTTTTTTATTTCATCAAAGGTCTGAATTAGTGGTGGAATAGTGTAATCGTTATAAATCTTTGCTTGAATTTGAAAAGCCAACTTTTGAAGGTTAAGAATTTCTCGTAAATCTGTGTCGGAGGCTTTTTCTACTTTCATTAGTGTCTCAACTTTATTTTAAATTAGAAAGTTCCAGAAAGCTTTTTAGTTTTTTTTATCTTCGTCTTAAAATTTATAATCTTTTTATGTCCAGAGATTTTCGCTTACTTGACGGAATTAGAACAACAATTTTTAGGGATGTGGGAGATCCATCGAAAAATTGGCAAGGTAATTAAAATTATAAAATAAGGCAAATTTAATTTTTATGATAGAGCATAAATCCATAATTCTCCACAGTTTTATGATATAAAAGAAACAAAGTTCTATTTTACATGTAATAATGATAATCATTGATCCTGTTAAGGAATTATATGGGGAAAACAATCGTGGGGAAGTTACAAGAAATTGACCGTTACAATATGTGGTTAACAGATAATAAGTACAAAAAAATAAGTTTTTAGTTAAAGCGCAGAAAATGGACCACCGAGAAAAGAAAAACATTCGGAAAAATACGGAATTGTTTTGCTCAGAGTCATGTAAGAGCACCAGATGTTTCGATACAGGAAGGCAAGATCTGTGTATAAGTCTGCCCGAATTTGGAATTAAAAATAGTTTTGTCACAACAGGAATTTCACTAACGCCTGAACAGATGAAAATTGTAATTCATGCATTAAGAAGGGAGGTTATAAGCTCTAATCCTAAGTCTCTTAGCAAATTATCCAAAACCTTTGATTTTTATTTGTCTGATGTATCACTTGGTGAAATAGCCTTAAAAAATTTTCCGCAAGATTACATTAGGATTTGGAAAAAAAAAACTCCAACCGTTAAATATACAGAACAAGATGACATATTATTTAAAACTTTATTTGAACAATTGGGAACTTATGATAACGTTAGGCTAAGAATAATTAAAGATACTAGCGGTAAAAAGACACCCAAAGTAATAACTATTTCAAAAAGACTTAAAAATTTATTTAAAGGAAGAAAAGATCTCTTTTTAGGATTTTCTACTTACGATGATTGGTTTAATTCATATAGTAAACAATATGAATTAGCTGTTAAGGGAGGATTTAAGACTTTTGTTTATTCTGAGAATGATGTTAAAAAATGGATCTCTCTTTTTGAACAAATGGGCTTTTTTTCATCTGTCGCAAAATTTCTTAAAAATATTAGCAAAGGAAAGAATTCCCCAGAATTTAGAACAATCCAAAGGAGAATTAATGAGTATTTTGAATTGAACAATATGGATTTCTTAAGTTGGGTTAAAAAATATCATAATAATTTCTTTGTTTGGGAAGCTCAGAAAAGAAAGGGAATATATACCACTAAAGACGACGAATTTTTGATTAAATCATACGAACAGTTAGGAAATTTTCCTGAAGTTTCAGAGAATTTCTACGAGCTTTTTGATATTAAAATTAAATATCAAACAATTATTGCACGCCTTAGTAAATATTTTGGTGAAGGATTTGAGTCTTGGAGAGCACATTATTTCAATTCAGTCAATGGAAAAAATTATTATATTGGCAAATTAATTCATAATGTTTTGGAATACCTTTTTGTAAAGTTCTCAATTTCAAATAACTTAACTTCCTTTTTTGAAGTAAGACATAGAATTTATTCAAACAATTTTCGTGTAGATAATGCAATAATTAGGAATAGAACTTTTACTGATGTAATAGAAAAAAATCAAAATATTTTACTCATTCCAAAAAATATAAAAATAATTACTATCGACTATACAATTGCTAGGCATGAAGAAGATTTTGAAGATAAACTTCTAAAATATCATGGACCTAAAACATTTTTGATAGTTGTTGCTCTAAAGAACGATATATTTAAAACTAATTTTTATAATAATTTACATAGAGTAAATAATAATGTAGCTATTCTTAATATTCAAGATTTTTCGAGTTTTATGAATTATGAATCTGATCCTAAAATTAAACAAGTTTATCGTGATTCCATCCTATTGGCTCGGAATGCCAATGAAAGAGACACGAATATGAAAAATTTAGCTAACTTATCGCAAAAATTTAAAAAAGAACTTGATTTAATAAAAAATAAATTTAGTCATAATTCATACATTAGATATATTAGAAAAAAAGGTTTAGATTACCTTCTTTATCAACCTTAAGAATAGAAATAATCAATGCCCTAGAACGATTATACAATTGCTGAGCATGAAAGGGATTTTGAAGACAAGCTTTTGAAAGGTTATCACGGAGCTAAAAATTTTTTGATAAATTATCACGGAGAATCTTCTTTGTATTACGATGATTTTCAATATTGGTCAAGATTTTTAGAAGAATTAAATTTCCAGAAACCTTTTTAGTTTTTTTTATCTTTGTCTTAAAATTTATAATCTTTTTATGGAGTTTTTTAATAATCTTTTTTTTTTCTAATCCATTTTGTTTACACAATATATAATTAATTAAAATCAAACCATTAAGTATTTTTTACGATTTAATATGACGGAAAACGAGGTTGATCACGAGCAAGCTAGTACCAAATATAAATATTCCTTTGATTACATTCAAAAGAAACTCGAAGGTAAAAAGATTTCTTAACTAAAGAACTTGCTTAGAAGAGATTCTTACGGAATGTTAATGAAAGAAATTATCCGAACTGGTGTTTGTACTGAATGTGGGACTTGTGCCGCTGTGTGTCCCGTTTTAGAATGGGACGAATTAGCAGGTCAACCAAAATTAATCGGAAAATGCACGGGTTGTGGGATATGTTATAATCAATGTCCTAGGACGATTACTGATCCTATCCAGCTAATGGGCGAATTTAAAACGGGATATGTGGCTAATACGAATATTCCTGAAGTAATTGGAGGTCAGGATGGGGGAACAGTGACTAGTCTTTTATGCTATCTATTTGACGAACATTTAATCGATGCCGCAATAGTGACAATGAGAGACCCAAATAACCCGTGGCATCCTGTTGCTCAGATTATAACAAGTAAAGATGATGCCATAAAATCTTCGGGCTCTATTTATAGTCATTCTCAAACGGTTGAGGCATTAATGGAAGCTATTCGTAAAGATTATCGTTCAATTGCGTTTGTTGGCACGCCGTGTAATATAGATGCAGTTGACAAAATGTTTAGTAGTCCTACGGGAATGTTAAAATATTTTATGCGATGCCACGTACTCAAGATTGGGTTGTTCTGTATGGATTCTTTTGCACCAGAAGCGTTATATCCATTTTTTGAAAAGGAAGGTATCGATTTGGCTAAAGTCGTTAAAATGGACATTAATAAAGGTAAATTCCATTTATATTACGAGAATCAAGAAGAACCAGTTAAATCTTTTACAATTAAACAATTAGACAAGTTTAAATCAAGTAGCTGTAATTTCTGTACTGATTTGGCGGCAGAAAAAGCGGATCTTTCAGTAGGTTCAGTAGGAAGCGGTCCTAATAAAAATACTGTTTTTGCTAGAACGGGTATGGGTGCTGAAATTATAGAAGATGCTGCTGAGAAAGGATATTTGAAAATAGAATCTTTTAACGCAATAAATCTGAACGCTGTACTATTTTTAGCGAAACTTAAGAAAGTATCTCAATATACCATCCAAAGAAGAAAAGTTTTCATTGTAAAAGACACTGCTGAGGTAGAAGAGCCAAGAATTGAAACTAAACCTGAAGAAGTAGATGTTACAACTAAAACTTTACTTGGTGCAAGAAGGGCATTAAGCGTTACTCAAAAGTTAAAGGAAAATGAAAAGTCTATTGAATTTTCAATTACAAATACTATAGGATTTACTTTAGAAGGCATTAAAATTCGGATTGCGACTCTTGACGAATTATTTGAGAAAAATGTGTGGAACACAAAAATTAAAGAAATGTTTCCTTTTGAGGCCCTTGAGATAAATTATCCTTTGGATATTAAGGATGGTGAAGAAATTTCGGGAAATGTATTAGTTGAAGCGTCTACAGAATCTTTTGGGAAGATATTTTCCAGAACTTATAAATTAAAAAAAGAAACATCGTGAATTATTTTAAATTGTAAAAATATCAAATGTATTGAATTATTGGATGTTTTAATTTAGATCCGTCTTTAATAAAAATATAATCTTTTTCATCAAGATTTACATCTAAATTCCTGTTCTTTTTATTATATTGTTTGAAATTCATCCAGAAAGTAACAACATCTAATTTTTTTCGCTCCAAATTTGCTATTAAACTTATTATATTTATATTACATAAATTTATATACAATTTAAGATATTGTATACTTGATATTATGAAGACGTTATCATTTCGAATTGATGAGAAGGAAGAAAAAGAGCTCGAGGCTATAGCTAAGAAAATGAAAATTGATAAATCTACCCTTGCTCGCAAGGCAATTGCACTAGGAATTAAAGATTTGAAAAAGAAAGAGGCATTTGAAAAAGTGAGATTACGAAAATGGACGATCTGGAAAGCCGCAGAATATTGTGGTGAATCATATCGATCACTCCTACATTTATTGCGAGAAGAAAATATCCCATTTCCTCTCTCCATTGAAGAATTAAAACGTGAATTTAATGAGAATAGCAGTGAGTAATTCTGGTCCATTAATTCATCTAGCAAAAGTAGGTTTAATTGATTTTTTACTTAGACTTTTTGATAAAATTCTGATCCCCGAATCAGTTTATGATGAAGTGGTAATAAAAGGTAAAGAAAAAGGACATT
Organism: Promethearchaeota archaeon; assembly: GCA_030605085.1. The sequence continues at coordinate 23,071 of JAUWBH010000059.1, forward strand.
CTGATGCACTAATTATTGAACAAGCTATTTTGGATAATAAGATCGAAGTGAAAAAAGTAGAAATAGGAAATGAAGAATTTATCTCATCCAAATTACACCCAGGAGAACTTAAAGCTATAAAACTTACTTTCAATTCAAAGATTAAACTCATTTTATTAGATGATGAAGAAGCCAGAATCTTTGCTAGAGGATTGAATCTTAAGGTAAAAGGAACCCTAGGAATTCTAATTGATTTAGTAAAAAATGGGTATTTTAATTTAAAAAAAGCTTTCCATTATCTAAGGGAGTTAAATTCCATAATGTATTTATCATCCGATGTGTATAATTATGTAGAAGATGAGCTTAAAAAGATAAATGGAAAGGAATATTCCGCTTGAAATTAATATTTCAATATATATATAAAGAATATATTATTCGTTGTTTGAAAGGTCTTTTCGAAACAGAACTTCCCGCGGGAGTATGATCGAAGATATACAAAAAAATATGCAATTTTTTTTAAAAATCTATGTGAAAAGGAATTTAGGCAAAATAATATTCAGTTTATTTATGGTTATGAGTTTAAATTTCCTTGATTATTAAAGTTAAATTTAATGAATAATTTTATAAATCAAAAATAAATTAATAATAGAGGAAAAAAGTATGAAAATTAGTTTGGTAGGTCTTGGAGGTTGCGGAAAAACTTCAGTATATTCAGTTGCTTTTGCTGAAGCAACACCAGAGCAAACCAAATCCTTAAGCCCTACGATACTCTACGAGACAAGACGTCATCTTTTCCTTGGCTTACAAGTCGGTATATTCGATTTCGGTGGGCAAACAGATTAGAACTATTGATTTTAACCTGGCCTAAGAACAATACAGAAAGGAATATATGGATAAGCCTGAGATATTTAGAGGGACTGATATCTTAATCCCTATTGTTGATCTCCATGATCCTGATAAATACGATGAAGCAAAAGAATATTTTGTTGGGCTATTAGATATATACCGTAAAAATAACGAAAAACCAAAAATATTCTTGTTCTTGCATAAATATGACACGGAGAGCTATCAAAAGGAATTATTAGATACTAATGTAAAAAATGCGAAAGAGATTTTTTTAGATTTGTTTAAGGATTACGATTTTAATCATATGCTTACTAGTATATACGAACACGATAAATTAGCGAAAACATTTCGAGACATATTGATGTCCTCGTATGCCGAGTTAAAAGGCCATGTCGAAAAAGCAGAGGCGCAGCTTAAAGAAATTAAAGCTAAAATCATTGTTGCGGATATTTCGGGAAATGTTATCGTCCATAACGTTCAAGGAGTTAGTAGGGGATTAACTTTAAGAGGCGATTTAAGAGACTTTATTAACGCTTGCAACACTGTGCGCGAAAACATCTTTATGTCTGATTCAGCTGAATTTAAGGGTCGAACTGACGAGGGAAAAGAAATCGAACTGTACATTTTTAAATACATCATCTCCGTACTTGTGATGAGTTCTGGAGAGTTAGATAGAGATTCGCAGGATAAACTCAACATATTATTAAAAGATATGAATCTTTTTGCGGATTTAATAATTTCAGCGCATACAGATTAACTTTTTTTATTTTTTATATTTTTTTATTTTAAATCGTTCTTTCATTTTCTTTTTTGAGTTCACTATGATTTTATTACTTTCTTCACCGTAAATAATTTGGGCGGGTTTTTCTGTAAGGGATTATCTCTAAAGAGAAGGTAGATTCAATAGAACAATTTTTTTTAGCAATTTTAAAAGATTAAAATTTAATTATTCGAAAACTATAAGTAATTTTTTCGGAGAATAATTTTAGTTAGCTAAGCAAATCTTACAATTGTTTAGCGAAACTTAAATTTTTAGACTAGATTTTATCATTAATATGACGATTGTAAATATTAGTAACCATGGAAGAATAACTATTCCAGCGGATTTAAGAAAGAAATATGGATGGAAAGATGGAGATAAAATCATAATCATTGATCACCCTTTAGAAGGGATTAAGATTTTACCCTATATTTCAGAAGAAAAATTACAAGGTATTTTAGATAAAAATTCAGGAATTAAAATAATAAAAGATGTTTCTGAAGAAAGAAAGTTAGAAATTAAAAAAGAAAGGGAAAGATTGTACAAAATAGCTTTAAAATGAAAAATTTTTAGGACTTGTTATTGTTTTTTATTTTAAGTAATTTCTCCAAATCTGCTAAAGTGCCGCGATAATTCGGTTCGGGTGTATTTGGATCAAATTCTTTATTCGATCCCAACACTAGGAATGTTTTCAATCCTAAATTTGCAGCCATCATATCTTTATCTTCATCACCAACCATCAAACATCGCTCTGCAGGATGACCAATTTCCTCTAATATTTGCTTATAATAAATAATATTGGGTTTGTTTGCGCGTGAATTTTCAAAAGTAGTTATTAACCGAAATGGAAAATCAGTAACGGGTACACCTGCCCATTCAAGCCGTTGTACTATTGCAGTCTCAGGTAAAAGAGGTGTAGTGGCAATGACTACATCGATACCTCGATCAAAAGCCAGTTGAACAACTGAGCGAGCTTCAGGTTTTCTTCGAGTATATCTACGCAACTCAGGAAAAACTTGATCGTAGAAATTATCGAAAATTGGCTCAATTTCTTCGCGTTTATATCCAATTAACGGGAAAAAAATCTCTTCAAAGACCTTCTCGTTTGTTTTGGTCCCATCGTTTTTATCTAAAGCCGCAGACGCTTTCAAAAGGCATGGAATGAGCTTTTTTGGTGCGATAAAATGGGCCAAGCTCTCAGATAATAGCTTTAAATATTGTTGTATAAATAAATCCAAATTAACAGCGAGTAAAGTACCATCCAAATCAAAAAGAATGGCTTTTATGTCGCTGTCTAAACTTTCTCTCATTATTACGCTCTTAAAATATCAAATTAAATTAAAAGTTATCCATTCTTTTTTTAGGGAATTCAATAATTCTATAAAATAACGATTGTTGAATTAAAGAATCGGGAAGATTTGTTAGTTGATTAAAATATAAATGTAATTTCTGTAATGAAGAAAGTTAACTTATTGACTCTGGAAGTTTTCATTAAATGATTGATAATCTTCTGCTTGTTTAACATCTTTTAATAACCATCCAATGATTGATAATCTTCTGCTTGTTTAACATCTTTTAATAATTTATTCCAAGTATAGAGAGGAAAATTCGTTTTTAAGTCTATTCCGTGACCTTTTAAAAGTTGTCTTTTTAATTCTTTAATTATGAAGGCTTGCCGCTCATATTTTTTAAGATCGTCAAGAGAGATAACGATATGTATATCTAAAAATCCTTCTTCCCATAAGAGCTTTTTTAAGTTATCATATACTTTTAGCCTTTTATAATCTGCTGATGTCTTTCTAGGATACAACTTTGAATGAAGTCTTAAGCTTTTATGATGAGGGCCCCAAACTTCGACCGAAATTTTAAATTCTTTTCCTTTGATTTTGACTATTCCAAAACAATCTATAGATGATCTTTTATAGTTATCATAGGAAATACTATTTTTAGTCAAATAATCTCTTATTCTTTTGTTATTTATAATTTTTTTATACATTAAATCACCTATTTCCTGTAAATATTTAACCTCTTCGCCAAATTGGTGATTTCTAAACATAGAGTTAAGTATATAACGAATAATTCTTTCGTCTGTAATTTTTCCTTTTGAACATTTACGACAATATGCCTTGGATAACTTTGAAAAATAAGGAGAGCAAGTTATCTCCTCTTTATGCTTTATACATTGCCATTGTAAGGATTTACATAATTTTATTCTCTCAAGAGCTTGGTTTGGAGGAGTGACTAACTCAAAACCAAATTGTAAGCCCCTACTTTTTATCTCACTAATAGATAATTTCAATGATTCATAAAAGCAACCTATACAACCATGTTTCTGTTGCAAATTATTGCTATTCGTTGGAAAAGAGTCGTGTCCCACCCTACATTTTACTTTAATAGGAATGAAAGATGGAGGTTTATCACTAGTAAAAATCATATCAATCCATTCTTCTTCTGAAGAAGGTGTTTCAACATCAAGTCTTAATTCGTCAGCAACAGATATTATAGTTGCATATTTAGTTGACTGTGATGAAAGTTTAATAAATGCAAGTCCCGTTTTAACTTCATGACCTTTTGATATCTTGAGATCATAATAATTTGGTCTAATATCGTTATCTAGTACTTCACTGAGAAATTCATCAAATGTTGTCTCTAATAACCATCCGCTTCTTACTATGATATTTCTGTAATGATTATATTTTATAAATAATTTTTTCTTGACATATTCTGTCGTACTTTTAAGATGTGTCGCATGAAGATCAAAAAATCGTCTTTTTTCACATTCTTCAATTTTATTCATCTCTAGTTCCTGTTCTAAAACTTCATACCAAGAGTTTAATTTTTTATAATACTTTAAAGCGGATAATTTACCTTTAATGATATCCCACTTTAAGTTCTGTAGATATGATGGACCATTACCAAATTTAACACTTAAATGCTTTATCTTTACTTTAAGTATTTCCTTTAATCCTTTAATGTAGTGTGAGACCTCTTCAGCCAAATGATCCCTCAAAGATTGAATGGCTATTGAATCGGATCTTCTTATCAAAGGATACTCCATCTTGTATTGTTTTTCCGTCTTTTACTTATAATTGTATAATTTTTCCTTATCGTGTTTTATTTTTTTATGAACTTCCATATTCTTTGGCAACATCTTGTTGTAAAAAAAACAAAATTCCGGATTGTCTTGTGTATTTGTTCCCGTTACTTCTTGTTAAGAGATATCTTAATCTTTATAACGCGAATCATTTATCCATTACAGAATAAGAAAGATCTGTTAAGAAGGTTTAGTGTCCAATGATTTAGTAATTTCTTCTCAGGCTTAATTCAGGAGATATTCTTAAGAAGTCATAATAAATTTAAAAAATATAAAAAAAAATATAGATTATAAGTACATTTTAAAACCGAATTTATTAGTCTTTATAGTTTAATAAGTAATAAAAAAAATTAATAAAAATTTAATTCCTTAATAAATTAATATATAGAAATAGTTCTTGAAAAGGTTTTGAAAAAATTAAATGAAACTGGAGATCACTGACTTAAACAACGGTTCAGTTTTTACTGGAGATAAATTAAACATAAGGACAAAATTTCTATTTGAAGAAGATACCTCAATTTTGTGGTCAGGAGTTGGTTTGATCACTAATCCTCCTTGTATGAAAGAGCTGCAAATTGCGAAACAAGAAGTTTTCTCAAGGGGTAATTTCGAGGCGGGAGAATATATCCGAGAGAGAGGAATTCTAATAAAATCAAACGCAGTTCCTACCATTGAAAAGAGAAATTTATTGTATAGACTTATTCTCCTTTTAAGACAAGTAAATCCAATTAATCCAGACGACGATATAATAGTTAAAAAACCTCACGACATAAAAATCAACGCAAAAGAATCGAGGATTCGACCAGTTTCTCAGAATCCGATTTCTTTTTCCATATCGGGTTTAAATATTAATCTTACGAAAGATATTTACAGACCTGGAGAGACGATTAAAATCAATTATTCTTCAGAAGATCTTAATAAAATCGAAATAAGACTTTTACAAGAAGCTAATATTGTTTGTTATTGCGAAGCTTACGGTCAAAATTGCAGACAGGTGGAAGAATTGCCACCAGCAATTGCGGGAGATGTAAAGACTACTAATACGGAGGAAGGCTTTATGTTGTTAAAAGTACCAGAGATTGCAGAACCACGTCACGATTATCTATATGCTCCTTCAGAAAAGGAATATTGGGGTTTTCGGTACGGTGATTACACTAAATGGTCGTTATTAGTATTAGGTAAAAAAAGAACGGGACGCGATGTTATTAAGCTTGAAGTACCCGTGACGATTGCCGCAAAATCCCCAGTTAGTGGTAGAGAAGGAATCGATTTATTTGTAAGTGGAGCTTCAACTTCGCCTTCTGTACTTGAGTTGTCTTCCAAATTTCAAAAAGTGGTTAAAGTAATTTCAATAGATTCTGATCTAGATAATCTTGAAAGGTATAAAATTAAATTTAAGAATACTTCTAAAGAAGATCTTAAAGGAGCGACAGTAAAGATTTCAGGGCTTCAAGAGGGGTTATTCGAAACGGCACCTTTTTTAACTGGATTCAATATATGGAAAAAAGACGAGGAAAAAGAAATCGTTTACGAAACGAAGCAGAATATCTCAGCAATTATATTGATTTTAGAAGATAATAGTCAAAGGAATATTAGAATCCAAACGAGGATTTGAGGATTTGATTCTGAAACGGGGATTGAAAAAATTGATAAATAGATTTAATAGAATGGATTTTCTATAATAAATAAAATTGACTTAAACCCCAGAAATCAATTCGATTGGTATAAAATGATTAAATCAAGCATAAAAGAAATTAATGAAACGATAAAGACAATGTTGAGTTATGCGCTAACATTGTCAGAAAGTCAAGTTCCGACAATTTATGAGTTAGGACATTATTTAGCAGACAATATTTTAACGAAAGTGTGTCTAGTCGTTGCAATTGAAAAATGTGAAGTACAACAAACATATACAACAACAAGACATGGAAATAGAACAAAAAATCTTTTCGATTTATACAATGACCATTTAAAAAACCATTACCCAAAGGCACCAGATTACGATCCCCATATCAAAAAGCTTCACGAAGAAAGAAATGTATATCAACATGATGTAGAATCGTTCGACATGACGATGAGACAACCAAGAGCAAAAGCGTATGTTGATTTAGTTGAGAAAATCATGAAAACGGTTGGTATTATTAAGAGCAGTGAAATTATCCGTCCATCGAGTTTAAGTCCGTTTGGAGGGTATAATTTTGCGAAGCAACAGATTAAAACAAAAGAAACGAAATACCAGAAATTACACGATTTGTTTAAAGTGAAAAACAACGAGGACATTTACATAAAACTCGAAAACATCATTAAAGAAATTTTTGATTTAAAAAAGACATTAACAATGGAAGGTAGAATATCAAGAGGAATGAGAAATTTACATAATAGCAAATGGGATATTCAAATATCACGCCACGGAGTAAGTGTCCACAGTAATGAAAAGCAACAGGGATATTCATTAAACGAACCAAATAAAAATATTGATATATTAGAAGATTTTTTACAATATTATCGTGAATGTTGCGAAAATATTGATTTGAATATAAATCCATAAAATAATAACATTAATTCGTGTTAAAAATGAGAGAATCACATAAAAATGTTAGAAAAATATATGCATTTTTAAAAGAAAACAATATTGAGGGTTTTTCCAAATTTAATTCCAATGTTTTTGGAAGTATTTTGATAGATTAGAAAAATTTTCAGTATTTTAGAAAATTAAAAATAAATTTATGTTTCATACCAAAGTTCTAAATTATACCCAAAAACTTTTATTTTTAGATCCTTATTAGAATTTTAATTAAGTTACTTAATTTTACATAAATCCAAGGATTTAGGTGATAAAATTGCTCGAAGACATAAAAAGAGTTATAGGAAAAATAGCGAAATTCCCATTAGAAAATTTAAATAAGGAAATTCAAAAATATTTTAAGATGATTAAAAAAATAAGATTACCAAAAATAAAAGAAGTATTGGATAGACCTAAAGAGGAAATTTTAAAAAATTATAACTTAACTGATGAAAATTTGCGAAATCCTCTATATTTACCTGAAATTTTATCATTAGCAGAAGAAATAAAAGAAAATAAT